>CAZNBK010000015.1:0-7117 GCA_964571105.1 uncultured Desulfovibrionaceae bacterium | reverse complement strand
TCACCCTGTCCAAAGACGTACCCGACAGCGTACTGGCCGACGCCGTGACCCAGGAATACGTCGCCGAGGTGGCCGGCAACGCGGCCCAGGCCTCGGCTGCCTCTTTGGAAACCCGGGAAAAAGCCCACGAAGGTTCACAGATCGTGGAGCAGGTCATTGACAGTATCCGGCTGGTGGCCGAGCGGGCCGGAGAGGTTAAAACCGGCATGCACGACCTGGGCAGCAAAGCCGACGGCATCAGCGAAATTATTACCGTGATTAATGATATCGCCGATCAGACCAACCTCTTGGCGCTTAATGCCGCCATTGAAGCGGCCCGGGCCGGGGAGGCCGGTCGGGGGTTTGCCGTGGTGGCTGACGAGGTTCGTAAATTGGCGGAAAAAACCGTGCTGGCCACCAAAGAAGTCGGCGAGGTGGTGCTCGGCATCCAACAGGGCACCCACGACAACATCATGCACGTCGACCTGGCTGTGGATGCCGTGGAAACTGCCAACAACCTGGCTTTGCGGGCCGGAGACAGTTTGTCGAACATCCTTGCGGTTGTTGATTCCACAACAGAACAGATTCAGTCCATCGCCACTGCCGCTGAGCAGCAGTCCGCAGCCAGCAACGAGATCAACCGGGCCGTTGACGACGTGTCCCGCATTTCGGATGAAACCTCCTCGGCCATGCAGGAAGCCGCCGTGGCTGTGGAAAAACTGTCGCAACAGGCCAGAACGCTCAATGAGTTGATCGTCCGCCTGCAATAACTTGCATTTATAGGACATTGTGGTTTATACACACAGGCCGGGGGCAAAAAAGTCCCCGGCCTTTTTTCACCGCATCCGGCGCAAAGCTCAGAAGCAATCAGTCAAGTTGCTTCTGAAAACCGCTTCACCGGAAAGCGTCTTCCAGCGGCGAGGCGGCCCTGGTTTGCGGGCGGTCTTTTCCTGAAAAAACCTTCCCGCAGTCGCCCGGTTTAAGATGTTCTAAATCTGCATAAAAGGACTTATCATGAGCAATGGTCAGCAAAGAGAGCGTTTGGGCAGTCGCCTGGGTTTTCTGCTTATCTCGGCGGGCTGCGCCATCGGCCTGGGCAACGTCTGGCGTTTCCCCTACATCGCCGGAGAATACGGCGGCGCAGCGTTTGTGCTGGTTTACCTGCTTTTTCTGCTTTTTCTGGCCATGCCTATCATGGTTATGGAATTTTCCGTTGGCCGGGCCTCACGGCTGAACATTGCCCGCGCCTTCCGCAAGCTGCAACCCAAGCACAAGGCCTGGCAGAATATTTCGTTTTTCATGTTTCTCGGCAATTATCTGCTGATGATGTTTTACACCACCGTATCCGGCTGGATGCTGGCCTATTGCTGGTATACCGCTTCGGGGCAGCTGGCCGGGCTCTCCCCCGACCAGGTGGGGGCCTTTTTCGGCGCCACCCTGGAAAGCCCCCTGACCCAGGTGGGCTGGATGCTGGCCGCAGTGGTCGCAGGGTTCGCCGTTTGCTATATCGGTCTGCGCAAGGGCGTGGAACGCTTTACCACCATCATGATGAGCGGGCTGTTTTTGCTGATTATTGTCCTGGTGGTGCGCTCGGTAACCCTGGAGGGCGCCGAAGAAGGTCTCAAGTTTTATCTCATGCCCGACTTTTCCAAACTGACTGAAAAAGGGCTGGGCACCAGCCTGTACGCGGCCATGGGCCAGGCCTTCTTTACCTTGAGCATCGGGGTGGGCAGCATGGCAATTTTCGGCTCCTATCTCGGCCATGAGCGCAGCCTTACGGGCGAATCTTTAAACATCGTGGCCCTGGACACCTTTGCGGCGGTTATGTCCGGTCTGATTATCTTCCCGGCCTGTTTTGCCTTCAATGTTTCGCCCGGCGAAGGCCCGGGGCTTATTTTCGTTACCCTGCCCAATGTCTTCAACCAGATGTCCGGCGGTATTTTCTGGGGCACCCTCTTCTTTGTGTTCATGTCTTTTGCGGCCATGTCCACGGTCATTGCCGTGTTTGAAAATATTGTGGCCTTCGGCATGGACGCCTACCAGTGGACCCGGCAAAAATCCGTGCTCATCAATGCCGTGCTCCTGGCCGCGCTTTCCCTGCCCTGCGCGCTGGGTTTCAACGCCTGGGGTTTCAGCTTTTACGACGGCAACCTCTTCCTGGACCTGGAAGACTTCCTGCTGAGCAACAACATCCTGCCGTTGGGTTCGCTGGTGCTGCTGATTTTCTGCACGCGCCGCTACGGCTGGGGCTGGGACAAGTTCGTTGCCGAAGCCGACCAGGGCAAGGGGCTCAAGTTTCCCAAGCTTTTGCGCCCCTATTTCACCTATGTGCTGCCGGCCATCATGCTGTTTATTTTTGCCGTGGGTTATTACGAATACTTCCGCAAGCTGTTCTAATAAGGATTCAGACGCATGGAGTATTTGCAGGCGGTCAATTTTACAACCCTGGCCTGGGCCATTTGCAAAGGCGTCGGCTGCGGCCTGCTTGCGGGCCTGCTGCTCCTTGCTTTGGGCAGCCGTTTTGGCTTGCTGCGCCGGGTCGGAAAAATCCATAACCTGGCGGTCAAGCTGTATTATTTCTATTTACCGGTGGTCTGCGCCGGTTTGGGAGCCTTGTGGCTGAGTTTGGGCGCGGTTGAAAAAGAAATGCTGGCTGTATCCGGGCAAATCCGGCCTGCTGCGGTTGCCTTCACCACGGAAAGCGCCAAAAACTGGCTGGAGGCCATCCAGGAAAAATTTCCCGCAGGCGCGGTTTCCATCAAAGACCTGGGCCGATACGCCATGAGCGAGCAGATAGAAAAACGCCTGTCCGCCGCCTTGGAAGAGCGGCTTACCCTGCCGGAATTCATGAGCGGCATCAAAGACAACATCAGCGACCTGCTGGCCGACATCACCTTGGAAGCCGTGGAAGACAGGCTTCTGGAAAAGGCTTCGGACACCACCAGCATGGATGTGGAACTGCTGCGCGCCATCTGGCAGACCGATATTATCGGCGGCATGCAGAACGGTCTGGTCATGGAT
Organism: uncultured Desulfovibrionaceae bacterium; assembly: GCA_964571105.1. Classification (GTDB taxonomy): domain Bacteria; phylum Desulfobacterota; class Desulfovibrionia; order Desulfovibrionales; family Desulfovibrionaceae; genus JAVBRZ01. The sequence continues at coordinate 4,117 of CAZNBK010000015.1, read as the reverse complement.
ATCTTTGACAATTATATCCGCAATACGTTCACGGCCTTTCGCGGCAAAGCCTTACTGCTCGGGGTCTTGCTGCTCGCCCCGGTATTTCTGGAATGGGGCCTGTCGGTTTATTTTTCCAGACGCCGTAAGCCCGCCTGAAAAACGGGACCAGCAGGGCATCTGCCCCTTAATACTTCCCCGCCCAGACTTCCCCCTACAGCAATGGATTGAAAAAGATTTATTTTTTAGTTGACAATGATTTTCATTTTCATTAATTTAAAACTCCCTTGACTCAATACGCATTTACCTCCGGGAAATGCTTGGCCGCAGGCACGGTCCTCCCGCAACCTTCCGTGCCTGCGGCCGCAAAAAATGAACAGCGCTTAACCAGCCGCAAATAGCTGCTGGGGGAGCTTTTAGAGCATTTTAACATTAAAATTCTTGGAAAAATGCTCTGGTGCAGCGAAGCGGCACCCGCGCGCGTTTAAGCAGCGCGTGCCTTCTGATTTTAAAGACAGCGCTCGGCACTAAAGTTTTGTAACATTTCAGAGTTAAACTACTCTAAAGGAAAATACATATATGAATAATCGCTTCGGCACCACTTCAGACATGGTCATTCAAACCTTACAGGAAAACGGTCAGACCTTTTGCCTGGCCATTGACGAAAAGGGCCTATATCTGACCACCCATGACCGTCTGGACAAACGCCTTGCCGATCCCAACCGCTTTAGCGCCGGACGCCAGGCCGTGAGCCAGCGCCTGCAGGCCCTGGGCATGGACCCGACCGGCCTGTTCAAGGACAACCAGCATCTGGTCAAAAAAATCAGCGGAGAACCGGCCCGCAAGGTCAACCCGCTCAAGGCTTCCAAGCGGGCCATGAAATCCGCTTAAACATACTTTGGGGTTTGCCCATGGCCCGGCTTGAAAGGACAGCGGCCGTCCTTGTAAGCCGGGCTTTTTTTATTGACCCGCGCGCCGGGCGTCTGAAAAAACAATGGCGGAGCAACTGCCTTTGCGGTATGGTACTTTTTTACCATTGCACGTACGGTTCTTGCCATGCTCAACAGAAAAATCAGCCTGATCTGTTATTTCCGCTCTTTTCTCCTGGGGGCCGCCTTCACGCCCCAGGGCATGCAGAGTCTTGGGGCCATACACGCCCTGGAACCGGCCCTGCGTGAGCTTTATCCCGACCCGGACGCCCTTAAGCGAGCCCGGCAACGTTACATCCGCCACTTTAACACCCATCCGTTTTGCGCCCCGTTTTTGCTGGGCATTTTTCTCAACCTGGAGCAGCTCATTGCCAAAGGCATGCTGCCCGAAGACTGCCTGGGCAATATCAAAGAAACTGCGGAGTATACTCTCTCAGCCATTGGCGATTCCGTGTTCAGCGGCACCTTGATTCCCTTCTGGGCGCTGGCTTCGGCCTGCCTGCTGGCCCTGAACCTGCCCATTGCCGCTTTGCTGCTTACCCTGGCTTTATTTTTGTTTTTGCAGATTTTTAGGGTTGTTTCCTTTTATTTCGGCCTGCAACACGGCTTGCAAGCCCTGGAGTCGCTTCGTAAATTGAAAATCATCAACTGGGGCGAGCGCCTCAAGTATTGTAATGCGGTACTCCTGGCCGCTTTCCTGATTATTTGCGCAAAGCTGTCACATGCTTATATTGCCTGGGCAGGGTTTTGTATTTCCCTGCCTTTGATCGGCTACTTCCTCGTGGTCAGAACCAATACGCCCCGGGCTATTCCCCTGTGCATTATCGTTCTGGCATACTGGCTGATTGCTTTGTGATAATGCTTTATTTTTGCCGGATATTGAAGTATGCTTAACCGTTTGGAGGCGGCTTTTAAATGTCTGAAAGCTCTTATTCAATAAACACTGCCACCGCGCAAGGCATAGTCCGCGCTCCAGGTCCCCTGGGGCTGCACGCCAGACCTGCGGCCAAAATTTCCCAGGCAGCGCAAAATTTCAATTCAGCTATTGTCATGAGCGCCGAAGGCAATACGGTTGACGCCAAAAGCATTTTGGACATTCTCTCCCTGTCCGCCGCCCCGGGCACCAATATCACCATCCAAGCCACCGGACCCGATGCCGAAGACGCGGTCCGGCACTTAACCGAGATTATCAGCACGGGAAGCTGAACACGTGGCCAAACGAATTCTTTACGGTATTCCCGTCTCAGCCGGCATTGCTACAGGCAAAGCCTTTTTCCTGCATTCGCGCCGCAGTTCCATGCCGTCGAGCAAGCCCATTGCGGCAGACCAGGCCGCAGTTGAGCTGGAAAAATTCAATGAGGCCAGGGCCAATGTCCTGGTTGACCTGAAAACCGCTCAGAGCGGACTGCCGGAAAAAATGAAAGACCAGGCCGCCATTATCGCCACGCATATCATGATTGCCCAAGACCCCAGGTTCATTGGCGGCGTGTCGTCCCGGATCACGGACAAGCATATGGCTGCGGGCTGGGCGCTTGATGAAACCGTGACGGAAATTGCCGCGCAATTCAGCAAAATAGAAGACCCCTATATCCGGGACTCCATCCAGGAAGTTTACCTGGTGGCCGACCGCATCCTGGACCAGCTCTCCGGCTATAAACGCCGCCGGGTGCGCCTGCCCAGGCAAGTGGCCCTGCTGGCCCGCGATCTTTCCCCGGCTGATACCCTTGAATTGTCTCCGGAAAATTTGCTTTGCCTGGTTACCGAAGAAGGCGGCAAAACTTCGCATACCGGCATCCTGGCCCGCGGCCTGGGCGTGCCCTGCGTGGTGGGCGTGCTGGCCCTGGAAGCCAGCGTGCCGGACAATGCCACCATCATTGTCGATGGGCTAAAAGGCGTCATTCTGGTTGAACCCGATCAGGACGAACTCGCCGAATACACCGCGCTGGCCGAGCAGTTTAACGCCTACCGCGACCGGATCAAAATTGCTTCCACCCTGCCCGCCGAAACCGTCGACCAGTTCAAGGCCAAAGTTCAGGCCAACGTCACCTGGCAGCAAGACCTGCCCTATGCAGTCAACAACGGCTGCGAGGGCATCGGCCTCTACCGCACAGAATTTGCCTTTCTCAACCGCACCACCGCGCCTGACGAGGAAGAACTGTACCAGGAATACGCCCGGGCCCTGAACTCCATTCCCGGTGAAGTCTGCTTTCGCACCCTTGACCTGGGGGCAGACAAAGTCATGCCCGATCTGGAATTTCAAGTGGAGCCAAATCCGGCGCTGGGCTTGCGCGGCATCCGTTATTGCCTGTCCCATCCGGACCTGTTCAAGGTACAGCTCAAGGCCCTGCTGCGGGCGGCCCATGCCGGACGCGCCTCAATTATGTTTCCCATGATGGCCGATCTTCTTGAACTTAAGCGCAGTTTACGGCTTATCCAGGAAGCCCGCCGCGAGCTCAACGAGCAGGGCATCCCCTGCTCCCAGGATCTGCCCATTGGCATGATGGTGGAGCTTCCGGCTGCCATCCTCACCGCCGGGGTCCTGGCTCAGGAAGCGGATTTTTTCAGCATCGGCACCAACGACCTGATCCAATATACCCTGGGTGTAGACCGCAACAATCACCAGGTGGCCCATCTCTACCAGCCGCTGCACCCGGCCGTGCTCATGAGTATCAAGCAAATAGTTGAAGCCGGGCACAACGCCGGCATACCCGTGGCTGTTTGCGGCGAAATGGCCTCAGACCCCTTCTGCCTGCCCGTACTCATCGGCCTGGGAGTGGACAGTTTTTCCGTTAACCCCATTGCCGTGCCGGGCATTAAAAACATTATCCGCAGTCTTTCCCGGGGGCATTGCCTCGAACTGGTTGACGAAGTTCTGGCCTGCCAGACCGTGGGGCACATCAACCGGGTGGTCCGCCGCTTTATGGAAACGCGGGCGCCCGAAGATGTGGCTTTCCACTCCTCCCTCCTGGGCACTGAAGAGCAACTTGCATGACCGCCAAACAAAAAGCCTCAGGCTCTCTCATCGCCTCCAATAAAAAGGCGCGCCATTTATACGAAATCCTGGACACTCTGGAGGCCGGACTGGTGCTCACGGGCACGGAAGTTAAAAGCCTCCGCCAGGGACAGGTCGCCTTTCGCGATGCCTACGTGGAATTCAAAAACCAGGAAGCCTGGCTTAAGGGACTATATATCGCGCCCTACCAAAATTC
>CAZNBK010000014.1:16447-16693 GCA_964571105.1 uncultured Desulfovibrionaceae bacterium | reverse complement strand
CATGGAAATAAACCGGCAGGAGTGGAAGATCTGCTCGGTTTTAACATTGCATTCCAAATTGTAGTAATCTTTGCGGGTATGCAAGGACATAACCACTTCTTCCAGGGCGGCGTTTCCCGCGCGCTCGCCGATGCCGCACAAAGTTACCTCGGCCTGGCGCGCGCCTGCGCGGATAGCCGCCATGGTGTTGGCCACGGCCAGGCCCAGGTCATCATGACAGTGCACGCTGAAAACGGCTTTATCGCT
>CAZNBK010000014.1:5429-16437 GCA_964571105.1 uncultured Desulfovibrionaceae bacterium | reverse complement strand
GGCGCGTTTTCCAAGATGTAGCGGATACGGTCGGCAAATTCATGCGGCTGAGCATAGCCCACGGTATCGGGAATATTGATGGTAGTGGCCCCGGCGTTTATGGCGGTTTCCACCACTCTGACCAGAAAATCCAAATCTGAACGGGAAGCGTCTTCTGCCGAGAATTCAACATTGCCGGTATACTGCGCGGCGTATTTTACCGCCCCTTCCAGAATCTCCAGCACCTGCTCCGGGGTTTTATTCAACTTGTACTGCATGTGCAGGGGAGAGGTGGCCAGAAACACATGAATGCGGGGGTCTGCTGCGCTTTTGATGGCTTCCCAGCCTTTGTCGATATCGCCTTGCACACAGCGGCACAGCGCGGCGATCTGGCTGTTTTTTATCTGGGCGGAAATAGTCTGCACAGAATCAAAATCTTGCTGACTGGAAGCCGGGAAACCGGCTTCAATAACATCCACGCCGAGAATTTCCAGCTGTTCAGCCAGCCGGATTTTTTCCTGCAAGTTCATGGTCGCGCCGGGCGCTTGTTCGCCATCGCGCAGGGAAGTATCGAAAATTATTATTTTGTCGGACATTTCTCTCTATCCTTTGGGAGCATTCTGCTAATCCTTTAAGGCTCAAATGCTCCGGCTCTTCTTGGGTTTACCTGTGTAAAATAAAAAACACAACCACGGTTGCGCAGCGGAATAGTCCGCCGCATATCGGTTCCGCCGACACCGGAAAAAACACGCGAAATTGTCGCGGCATTCGGGTGCCGGCTAACCTAGGAGGCTAATAAGAAGGAGCCCAAGGGCCAGAGAGTGACGAGAAATAAGGGGAAGGGTGGAGCGGAGGGCAACAGCGCGCGACTGCACAGAACCGCTGCTGCGGCTCCGGGCAAAGGCTGAAAAGATATTCTGCTGCTGGTTCATGTTTATCCGTTCCAAGTGTTCAAGGCATAGTCGCCTTGTTTGAGAAGTAGCCGTCCGGAGAAAACCTGTCAATACCTTTTTATTTTTTTTAAGCGGCGACCAAAAAAGAGCAGCGGGCATCCAGCCTAAAACTGCCGACGCCCGCCGCTTTTTATTCAGAGCGCGCTGTTTATACCTGGCTATCCACAGTGAGTCCTTTACCCAGCACGCCGTTAACCAGTTGCTTGGTTGTTTCGCCGATCATTTCCACACCGGGCGAGCTGGTTTTTACCGCACCGGCAGAATTAAGGTCAGAACCATTCATCAGGTTCAGGGTTTTATCGATGAGAGTGGCTTCGGCCAAGCCTTTTTGCGCTTCAGCCGCAATTTGCCCAAGGTTGCTGGAGGAAATACCGTCCATCATAATAATTCTCCTTTCAGGCATAGTTATACAAAGGCTTTATCGGCCAAATCCGGGCTGACTTTAGGGCGCGCTATTTATTTTTTTTAAACTTTCCCCCTACCCAGGGCCTGGTCTTTGTGCTAGGGCTGAAATCTTGGATAAACGAGGTGTGTATGGCAAATAACCTCCCCGGATACAGGATCCCGGCTGATGATTGTTTGCCCCCCCTGCAAACCTTGGAGATTTGTTATGGAAAAAATTCTTGTTGCCGTTTCCGGCTTTGGAAACATTGGCCGGTATTCCCTTGAGGCCATACAGGCCAGCCCCGATTGCGAGTGCGTGGGTGTAATCCGCCGCCCGCAATCAGTGGGAAAAGACGTTCACGCCCTTGGCGGCGTGCCGGGCTACCCCAGTCTGGAAGCGCTTCTGGCTGCCGGTAAAGCCCCCCAGGTAATCATCGTGGCCGCTCCGTCCCGCAAAGCTCCGGAAGATGCCGCTTATTTTCTGGAAAAAGGTTTTCACACCGTGGACAGCTTTGACATTCACCCGGAAATCCCGGAGGTGGTCAAAAAGTTGGAGACTGCCTGCCAAAAGGGAAAAAGCGCGGCCATTACCGCCGCCGGCTGGGACCCCGGCACGGATTCGGTCTTTCGCGCTTACTTTGAGGCCATGGCCCCGGTGGGCACCACCTTCACCAATTTCGGGCGCGGTCGGTCCATGGGGCATTCTGCAGCTGCCCGCGAACACCAGGGAGTGGTTGACGCTACAGCCATAACCATTCCCACCGGTGGCGGACGCCATTCGCGTCTGGTGTATGTTTTTTTGGAAAAAGGCGCTGACTTTGCAGCTGTTAAGAAATCAATCAGCCAGGATCCGTATTTTACCCATGATCCGCTGGAAGTGCGCCAAGCCATGACCCAGGCCGAGTTGAATGCGGTCTGTGACGCAGCGCACGGCGTGAGCATGGAGCGGGTAGGGGCCTCCGGGCGGACCTCCAATCAGCATTTGACCTTTGATATGCGCATCAATAACCCGGCTTTGACCGCCCAGGTGATGCTCTCCTGCGTGCGGGCCTGCCTGAAGATGCCGGTGGGCTGCCACACGCTTATTGACGTGCCGCCGGTTTATCTGCTGCCCGGTGAACGCATGACGCACATCGCTCGCCTGGTTTAAACCGTCTGTTCCTCCTGTTCATTTAGAGGAAAAGCCAAAGGGCCGTCCGAGCTTTAGATCTCGGGCGGCCCTTTCAATTATAGCATTAACATTTTGCCCCCACAGCAACATTGTCCCGCAGAGCATTACAGCGCCTGCAATTCAAAGTCGCCCCAGACTCCCAATTTATCGCCGCACTGTGCGAAAACGCCGCACAAGCCGTGCCTGCGCCAAGTTTTTGCCTGCTCGATAACCAGGGAGACATCTTGCGGTTTTTGCAGCATGTTGCATAAAGCCGTGGCTGCGGCATCGGCAAATGCGCCGTCCGGGGCCAGCACCGTTACCAGATCACCCTGGCCGAAGCTCAAGGAATGGCCGATTTTTGCTGAAGACGAGCAGACAGCCATGGGCAGCGCGGCTCCCTTAAGCGCAAGCCCCAGAACGATTTCATTTTCAGGGTCCGGCAGCAGCCCGACCACCCGGTCGCGCTTACCGCAGATATAAATATCCCCGCCGTTTTCAACCACAATCTCCGGCGAGCGCTGGGCAAAAGCCTCGGCAGTCAGTTGGGCGATTACCCCGGCCACGGCTGCAAAAGGTCCCACTCCGGCCAACTTGGCGCCACAGGCCATGCGCCGGGCAATTTCCGGCGCGTTGTCTGCTACCGGCACAGGAACAAGGCTGTGTTGAAAATCGGGAAACAAGGCAATGTAAGCTTCAAGCTCGCCGCGCAAACCGGCAACATAAGCAGATAATTCCCGGCTGTAGTCGTGCTCGGCCAAGACCCAAAGGTCCGTTTCCGCCACCACAACCTGAAAAGCCGCCTGACTGCCGTCTGAAATCTGTTGGGTTCGGTAGTGTCTGAAAGTGGGGTGCAAAGGTTGCCTGGACTGGGTCATTTACTCAAAGCTTTGCCAAAAGGCGGTCATACAGAGTTTCCAATTTGTCCAAACGGACATCAAGGCTGAACTGCTTGGCTATTTCAAGGTTATCACGCGATTTTTTTGCCCTCAGTTCCTCATTGCCAGCCAAGTGCGAAATCAAAGCCGACAAGGCAGCCACATTGTTAGCCGGAACCAGGAGTTCACTATCAGCGATCAAGTCGGGAATCCCGCCCACAGAGCTGCCGCCCGCCGGAAGCCCCATGCTCATGGCTTCCAGCAGTGTATTGGGCTGCGATTCCGACAGGGAAGGAATAATGAAGAAATCCATGACTTGCAGATAATCGGCCACATCCGGCGTGGGTTCAACTATTCTGACTTGCTCTGCCAGGCCGAGGGACGCCAGAACCGGCTCCCAATCTGATTTGTAGAGGCCCACGGCAAGAAAAACCGTTTTGGGCGGTTTTGCAGCAGCAAAAGCGGGCAGAAGCACCTGCATGCCTTTGATAATATGCCCGGATCTGCCTGGCGGGGCGCAGGGGGGTGATGCGCTCTTTGGGTATGGCATTATAAACTATTTCAACCGGCTTTAGCCCCAAGGTCAGCCTGCGCAGAATTGCCGCACAATGTGCGGAGTTTGCGGTAAAGGCGCGTAGGCCGGGAGACCAATACGGCAGGGGGTTGTTGGGATGAAAGGTTACACCGCGATGGCCGATGCAGACCACAGGGCGTCTGTTAACCCGCCAGAGCAAGCCGATCAGCGACATTAGCTTATTGGCCTTGTTATGATAGCTGTGCACAATATACGGGTGCTTGCCGGACATTTGCGCTTCCAAGTTCTTTTTTGCAGCGGAAAACTCATTGGCCCAATCAACCCAGGGTAAATCCGGAGCCAGTTGCCGGGCTTGGGCGTTAGGCCGGGCAAAAATCTTGACATCATGCCCGCGCTCCAGCAGGCCCCGAGCGTGATACACGGCCTGGCGCGTTCCGCCGCTCAAGTTGCCGGAAGAAGTAACGATAAATATGCGTAAGTGTTTTTCAGTCATCGGAAACAACTTTGCCTGAATGTACGCGTGGGCTGAATGGATGATGCGTGCGCGAAGCGCCGGACCCTCACAAAAGCTTCCCTAAAATTTCCTGTTGAGTAACCGGCAGTGTCGCTGCGATTTATTTTAGCGAGTTCTAATATACAGGTTGGAAAGATGCAACCGATGCCCCTGAGAAAAAGTAGCCCGAGCGCGAGGTTATATCGGAAAGTTATCGATGCGCACAGGGCGATGTCTCATAATGTAAATTATGTTAACTTTGCCATATGTATAAAATATACTTTAATTACAGGATGTTACAGAACACTCCTCTCCTGCATCGCTCCATTGTGGGACATGGGCAACAAAGCAGTTGTTTGCGCGAGCAAATTTAGGTAAATTCAGCCATCACGGTCTTCAGGAGATATCATGCGCACGGTTGTTTTTTTAAAGTATTTCAGCGTAGCTGTTTTCAGCCTGGCCCTGCTTGCCTGCGAAGGCAATCCGGCTGAAAGCGTAAAAGAATCCGAGATAATCGCCGCCATTGACGCGCATTTGGAGAATGACCCACCTGCCAGCATCTCCCCTTTGGGCGGCTGGTCGGACGAAAAAAGCGCTTTTCCCTTGGACATAGTGACGCCGAAGCAAGCGCTGCAGCACGCAAGGCAAGAATTCCTTACTCTCTTTGCTTTGGCTGATGCAGGTTTATTGACCATTTCGCAAGAGCAAGTGTTGACGGAAAATGTGTTCGGTAAAGAAGAAAAACTGCCGGGCCTGCATATTGAACTCACAGAAGAAGGCGTCAGTTGGTATTTGCCCGAACAAGGACGCTTCAGCTATGCCAAGCTTTCTGTGGCCCAGATAGACGATATTCAAAAAATAGACAGCGCAACCCTAACGGTCACTGTTGAGCTGGAGTTTGAAGGCATTGCCGATTGGACCAACTCTGCGGATGTTCAAGCCGCTTTTCCGGGAATGGTCGATTATTTGAGCAATACTCCGATAATTCAAACTTTCAACCTCAAATTTGCGGATAAGCAATGGCAGGTTGTTGACCAGGAAGACTTGCTGTAACACCGGAAACCTGTCTGGAAACCGGCCAACGGCAGTACTTTTTCGTCGCCATCGCACAGGCTCATGTTTTACTTTAACTTTTTAGGCCCATGCGCCCATTACCGAAAAATATGCTCCAAAACACCTCAAGCAACCCGTCCGAATCTCCACTATCTACTGCCGAATTGGAGATCTTAAAACACCACACCACGATTTTTATCGTCTCTTCGTCCACACAAGCATCCGGCGGAGCGCGGCAAGCCGTTTATCTTGCCAAAACACTGCACCAGTCCGGTTTTGACGTACGCTTTGTCGCTCCGGCCAACAGTGAAACCCTTGCCCTGGTTCCTGAACTGCCCCGGGTTAACCTGCCCAAAGGTCTTTTGAATATTAATAGGACCCTCAAAAGCCTCATACCGGCTGGAAACAACATCGTTGTGCATGGTTTTCATAACTGGGGCGTTAAAGTTGCCGCATACCTGTGCACGTGGTGGCGCTTGCAGGGGCTGCCCGCTGTGGGCATTGCCCACCGCGGCGTCACGGCCAGAGCGATTAACCCCATCCCCTACCTTTTACCCGGCATCAAGGCTTTTCTGGTAAATTCGCGGACGATTAAAGATATGCTGCCTTTATTCTGGCGCAAAAACCGTTGTTATTTTGTCAGCAATTCCATCCCCTCCGAGCGGATAACGCCGAATAGAGACGCCCAGGCCATTCGCCGGGAGCTGAATATCCCTGCCGAGCATCTGATTATCGGCAGCGTGGTGGCTAAAAAACCCGAAAAAGGCGTTGACCGCCTGCTCATGGCCTATGCAAAAGCCAAAGCCGGCCTGCCTGAATCCACATTGCTGGTGGTAGGGGTGCCTGCTGAAACCTGGCAGCCATTGTGTGAAGAACTGGGCATAAGCGATCAGGTGCGCTTTGTCAGCCGCACGGAAAATATCGCCGACTATGTGCAGACATTCGCTCTCTTTGTTTTTACTTCGTATTTCATCGAATCCCAGCCCAATGTAATCATGGAAGCCATGTCCATGGGCATTCCGGTGATTGCCAGCAATATCGGCGAAATTCCCTATATGATATCCGAGGACTGCCTTTTTAAACCGGGGGACCCGGAGCAAGCCGCGCAAAAGATGGTCGAGGTGGGCAACAATCCGCAGCGCTTAACAGAGTTGGGAGAGTTGAACCTTGCCAAAAGCGCCATGTTCAGTCATGCCCGGCGTCAAGAAACAATTTTGCACCACTACGCAGCCGCCCTTCAGGAGATCGGCGCGCTAAGCCGCCCGGATTCTAACGCTTTCTAAGCTAAAAATGTCACTGAAAAAAATATTTTTTTTGCTGCTCATGAAATATTTGGGCTAGAGCACAGCGTCAGGCGGAATTTACTCCCGTCGGGGCGACAATCTCAATGCGAAAATGTTCTAAAAATGAATAAATTCCGGAAGATTTTCCCTGGTTAAAAAAATATTTTCCGCAGGCAACTGAGAAAATGTAAATCCGCCAATAAATTCCTCCGCTGCCGCCGGGGTGAAATTGTCCTGCAAACCGGCCAGCCAGGCCAACCAGCCAACAACTTGTTTTCCAGACACCCCAGCCTCACGCAAGGCCGCCAATCGCAAGCTATTGTGCCGCTTGGCCAGGCGTTCCCCCTCATGATCCAAAAGCAGCGGCACATGCGCGTATTTCGGCGCAACCGCGCCCAGCAATTCCAATAAATACAGCTGGCGCGGGGTTGAGGCCAAAATGTCCCTGCCGCGCACAACCTGAGTAATGCCCTGCTCCGCATCATCAACACTTACGGCCAACTGGTAGGCAAACACTCCGTCAGAACGGCGCAGGGCAAAGTCACCCCCCGCCTCTTCCGCCTTAAATGCGCAATGCCCCATGACGAGATCATCAAGCGCCAGATCTCTGCCGGGATAGCGCAAGCGCAGACAGGGGCGTCTTCCCTGGGCTTCCAGCGCCTCCCGCTGCTCTGCGGTCAGCCCTCGGCAGGTTCCCGGATAGACCGCCCCGAGGTCACCGACACCACCCTGCTCCGGCGCGACTGAACTTGCCTGCGGCGCTGAGGCCAGTTCCCGCAATTCCTTGCGGGTGCAGTAGCAGGGATAAATAAGGTCCTGGGCTTCAAACCCGGCAAGCACCCGTTCATAGTCAGCCGTACGCGTGCTCTGGGCGGCGACTTCCGCGTCCCAGTTCAGCCCCAGCCAGGCCAGATCCTGCCTTATACTCGCTGCATACTCCGGCCTGGAGCGTACCGGGTCAATATCTTCCATGCGTAGGAGCAAGCGTCCACCCTGGCTGCGAACCCCCAACCAGGCCAGAAAAAAGGCCCAGGCATTGCCCAGGTGCAGAAAACCGGTGGGGCTGGGCGCTAATCTTCCAATCACAGCCATGAACAATCACCATAAAAAAGGGCCGGAAGTATCTCCCGGCCCTGCTTAAGCAAAGCTATCTTAGTTTTATCCGCGCCTGTTCCAGTGCGGCCTGCTGCTCGGCAAAGTCTTTAAACCCGGCCTGGCGCAAGGCGTCAAAAACCGTGGCTTCCCAGTCCCAAGCCGCGTAGATGACCGGCTTGTGCAGAGTATCGCGGAACTGTTCCATTTCCTGGCGATAGAAACTTTCTTTGGGCGTGCCCAGGCTCTCACGAAGCTGCTCATGCAGGCGTGACATTTCTCCTTCGTACCAGTCGCGCAGCTCTTCCGGCGAAACATACTTTTTCAGAATATGCTCGTAGCCCTTGGCCTCCAGCACTTCACCAAGCTGCTCCAGGAATCTGGATTTAATCCAGCTGCCCAGCTTGGCTGTGGGAATATTTTCCTTTTCCAAGGCGGCCACGTCTTTCTTGGTTTGATAATAGGTGTCGGGCACCACCGAGGCCGAGGTAATGCCGGCAATGGTAACCACTCCGCGTAAAATGCGGCTGTTGGAGACGCCCTGCCCGCAGAAGCCCACTTTTTTGCCGTATTTCTGGCCGGTGAAAATAGTCACCAGGATAGCCCAGACCACAGCCGGGTCGGTTTCATCATAGATATGCGCCAATGAGGCATTATCGCGGTCAGTGGCCAGCACCATCTGGGTCATGTCGTTGGAGCCGATGGAGAAACCATCCACTTCAGAGATGAATTCTTTAGCCAAAATGGCGTTGCTGGGAATTTCGGCCATGAGAATGAGCTTGAGCCCATCCACGCCGCTTTCCAGTTTGTGCACCTGGGCCAGATAATTTTTCATGCTCCGGGCTTCTTCCAGGGTGCGCACAAAAGGCAGCATTATCTGCAAGTTGGTTCCGCCGTAAACATTACGGGCCAGCTTAAACGCCTCGATTTCCCAGTCGTGAATATTGCGGGACACGCCGCGATAACCGAGCATGGGGTTATCTTCTTCGTTCTCATACAGCACCCCGCCCAGCAGGTTGCAGTATTCGTTGGATTTAAAGTCGGTTGTCCGATAAACAATGTCCCGGCCATAGAAGGACATGGCGAAGAGGGCCAGGCCCTGCGCCAGGGTTTGAATATACAGCTCCCGCCCGTTGCGATAGCCGCGAGTGCGCACCGTGCGCGAAATTTCCTCGGGGATGCAACGCACTTCTTCCATTTGCTTAACCAGGCCGGTACGCAGGGCGACTTCTTCACGCAACCGCCGGATAGCTTCCAGAGTGTCTTTAACCAGAGGCACATCCTTGGCTTTTTCCAGCATGGCCTCCAGGTTGGACTCGATTTCGCCTCTACGGCGCACCGTGTCCGGGTCATTGCCGTGCAAAACCGCAATTTCTTCATCCCAGGCCATGGCTGCCAGAATATGTTCGCGCAGATCTATGGAAGTCTTGAACATGTCGATACGCTTGGTCGCATTTTCCACATATTCGTCAAGGCGGTTTTCCAGTTCGCGCAATTTACGGTGGATGGTCAGCACTTCATCGGTGCCGCGCAGATTATCAATGGCGGTGACCGTGCTGATTTCTTCGGTCATGCCGGTGATGGCGCCGACATAATCGCGCAGGCGCATATCCACGCCAATGAGCCCGGCGGCCAGCTGTTCACGCAGCAGTTTGGACAATTGCACGTCCAGCTCGCGCAGCTTTTCAGCGACGCGGTCTTGTAAAGTGCCGTTGTCAAAGGCTTCCAGGGCTTGCGGGTGAGCGCCCACGTTGCCGAGCATAAATTCAGCCCGCAACAGCCCCACCTCAAAATCTTCGGAGCGGCGCAAACGGGAAAGGAACATGGCCTGGTTCACGTCGGCCAGCACCAACCCGATTTTGGTTTTGGTCGGCTCAAGCTCATCCAGATCCATTTCCCCGCCCACTTCAAACAAAGGCAGCAGGCCGCGATAGGCATGTCCTCTGGTGCCGTCCACAGTCATGTCCTGTCCGTCCAGAGTGCGCATCACGGAAAGGTTCTGAATGCCGATCACTGCGGGGATGCCCAGTTCGCGGGAAGTAATGGCCGCATGGCTGGTATCGCCGCCCACATCGGCCAAAATGGCTGAAGCGATGCGCATGCCCGGCACCATATCCGGGTCGGTGCGCTCGGCGGCCAGAATGTCGCCTTTCTGAATACGGTTGAGTTCCAGAGCGGAACGCAAAAATTTAACTTTGCCCTGTCCGGCCCCGCGCGAAGCGCCGTTGCCTTCCAAAACCAATTCCGCTGAAAGCAAAGCTGCTTCCTCAACCTCATGCCGACGCATGAAAATAATGTTGGGATGTTGCTCAAGCTCCTCGTTCCAGCGGGTTTCCGGGCGGGCCTGCACAAACCAAAGCTCTTCTTTTCCATCGATACAGAACTCTGTATCCATGATGATATTGCCATAGGTTTTGGTAATAGCCCGCACGCCCTTGGCAATGCTTTCCGCCACAGAAATGGGAATGGACCAGCGGTAAATTTCATTCTCCGGCACGTCTACTTTTTTGGTGCCGCCCTTGTCGTCATAAACGATCTTGATGTCTTTGCAGCCCATGTGCCGGATAACCACGGACTCGCCGTCATCGCGCTGAAAGACTTCATATTTGTCCGGCGTAACCAGGCCGCCGACCACGGCTTCGCCCAGGCCGTAGCTGACGTCAATGGACACCAGGTCGTCGCGCCCGGTGCCCCGGCAACCCGTGGCCGTGTCGGCAGAGAAGGCCGTGCCCGAAATAACCGGTTTGATCATGCGCATCATGCACACGGACAGAGACGTATTTTCAATGGCCCATTCTTCCTTGGCCTTTTCAGCAAAAGATTCGTCGCCGGTTGCTTCGGTCTTGCCCATGGCGTCCAAAATGGCTTCCCGGCGGTAGGTCATGCTGCGCAGGTTGTAGGCCGAAGCGCAGTCCCAATGATAAGCGGTAACCACAGCCTCTTCGCCGACAATGTTCAAATAGGTATCTTGTAAACCGGCAAAAGCCTTTTTGCGGGAGTCTTCACCGGCAGCCGAGGAGCGCACCGCCACCGGCACATTGTCTTCGCCTGCCTCTTTGCAGATATCGCGATAAGCTTTGCGGGCGCTTTCTTCCACTTCCTTGGGCAGGCGCGCGGACAAAATGCCCACCTGAACCAGCACGGAACGCTTGCGCAGGTGGTCGATGCCTTCCGGCGTCAGAAACTCCAGGAGCGACCTGCCGACGAA
>CAZNBK010000014.1:2802-5419 GCA_964571105.1 uncultured Desulfovibrionaceae bacterium | reverse complement strand
AAGTGGCAAAACCTTCGACAATGTGGTTGATGAATGAGCGCAGCCGGGTTTGGGCCTGCGATTCGTCGCTTTCTACGGCAGTACGGATTTCTTTGGCCAGACTGCGCACAAATTTTTGCAAAAATTCGGAATCTTTGTTGATTTCCGGGTCATTCCAGTCAATCCGGCTGTATTCGCGGTCTACGGTTTTGCGAATAAGCGAACCGCTGACTTTGGTTTCATCCAGAAGCTTGTGGAAAGCCAACGCAGACACGGCCCTAAACTGAGGCGTGCGCACGCCTTCAATCTGGCTGATAACTGCGGTGTTGTAGTTTTTGCCGCCAACCAGCACTTCGGATTCTTCGCCTATGGCCACGATATCCGCGCCGGTGAGCACCAGTTGCTTGGCTATATCCTTGACCTTGACGCCTGAGGCTTTTGAGGCGGAACCAGTTTGCATGTCGTCAACCTTCTGCTTGTCTGTATTCTTTTCAGCTTTGACAGTGCTTGCCTTTTGCTTGCTCATAAAAGTCTCCTATCGCGCCAGGGAGAAGCCCACCGCCTCGGCGGCACGCTTGCCTGTATATTTACTCTGGAAAAAGAGTTGAGTATCCAGTCTATAGTTTTTTTAGAACCTTTTCAATTTGTTTATCTGTACTCAAGTAGCGGACAAATCGCCGCCGCAATAAGGGCAGAAAACCATGTCTTCCATGGGAATAGGTTTGCCGCAAGCAGCAAAGGGGCAGGTTTTAGGCACCGGCCCCAGCTCGACCAAAAGCTCGCCCTCGCGCACGGGAACCATTTCCTTGTTATGCGTATAATCGGCGGTTTTGAGCACCCGGAGCACCACTCCGTCCACCGGAGCGAGCACTGATTTTTCCTGCTTCATGATGGAAATATTGAAAAGCTCTTCACCCTTGCGGACTATTTTGCCCACTTCCGCATGCATGATCCATAAATCGCCCGAACTGGGAGCACCCACTTCATAAAGATTATCCGGGTTAGCCCGGGATGCGCCCTTGCCGGTCTGGCGCACTGGATCGGACACCTGCACTTCCGTGGCAATAATGCTGGAGTCGAGCACATAGCGGACCATGCAGGCCCCGCTGTCGTCCACCGGAGAAATGGACAGTAATGCGATTTGATGCGGCTTGCCGCTGGAATCGAAGAATTCGGCCTCATCCCCCGGCTGCATGCCTTCAAACCAGATATGCAGAGGCAGATGGTTGGGGTCGCCATAATTGGACTTTAAATTGATGACTTTGACCGCGTCACCGGGATGGTTGAGGTAGAGCACAAATTCTTCCTCAGTGGGTTCCCGCTTAATGATTTCCGTAAGCGCCGCGCGTTCGGCGTCCAAATCCACATCATCGAGCATATCCAGCGGCGAATCTTCGCGGCGGGCTTCAATGGCTTTCTGCCACTTGGAGCCAAAGGCGCTTTCATAAACCCAGTTTGCCGGGAATCCCAGAGGCAATTTCCCGAATTTGCCCAAGAGCAGATCGCGGAATGCGTCGTTACAATCGCGGTAAATGCCAAGGCGATTGCGTTTAACTTCCAAAGACAGCTCTTCCTCGGGCCGACTGGTCACTTCGTCAAGCACATCGAGCAGAGCCTGCACCTCTTGCTCGCCGCCGCGCTTAAACGCGCCGGTCACAGCCAGGAATGCCGTGTTCCAGGTAATCTGGGAGCCGGGGGTCACGTCATGGTAGCGAACGATTTTGCGCGCGCAAGCCAGGAAATGCAGCATGTAGGGCAGCAAACGAATGTAGCCCTGCTTCATGGCGCCTTCCTGGGAGGTGGAGGTTGCTCCGCCGGGCATGCCGTGTTTGACCACGTCGTAATCCACGCCCTGGAAATAAGGCGATACATAGCGGTCGTAGTAAGGCATAATCTGCTTGAGCACAAAATTGGCTTCGCGCAACACCGTCTGGTTCAAATTGGTCTTGATGCCCAGTTCGTTTTCCAGATAAGCCGAGGTGGCGATGACATCGCCCTGCCCGTACCAGCGCACTGCCGCGCCGATACTGGTATCGAGGATATGCGCCCCGGCTTTGGCCGCTGCGGCCACAGCCGGAATAAACAGGCCGTCGGTGCAGTGCCGGTGATACTGAATGATCAGTTCCGGCCAGCGTTTGCGAATTTCACTGACCAGTGCGGTGATAAACGCCGGAGAGCAAACCCCGGCCATATCTTTGAGAGCCAAAATGATATGGCGACACGCCTCCCGGCTGCTGTTGCCGAGAATTTTGGCGGTCTGTTCCAAAATGGCTTCGGTCACGCCCAGGTAATGCGGCACATCAAAACCTTCGGCCTGGCTGAGTGAAATGGCCGGTTGAAACACCGCTCCGGGGTGGTGAAGCACCACTTCGGCAAAGGGCTTCATATTCTCAATATGGTTGAGGAAATCAAAGGAACGGATGACATGGAACTGCTCACAGACCATTTCTCCGGTGATGCGCATGATATTCCGGGGTTGGGGCTTGTAGCCCAGCACATTGGTGGAACGCACCAAAATCTGTTTCAAAGTTTTGGGGGCCAGGCGGTTCCATTCTTCGGCCTCGCTGAACGGATAGGTCATGTTGGCCATCATGGAGACATGGAAAGTTGCCCCACCGCCGGTTTCCAGCGAGAAGAA
>CAZNBK010000014.1:0-2792 GCA_964571105.1 uncultured Desulfovibrionaceae bacterium | reverse complement strand
CTTCCGCCAAGCGCTGCCGGCAGGATGTATTTGATTGGGTGTTGTCCCGGGTGGTGGTGTCCGTGAAGTGCACGTAGTTGGAATCACGAATAAAATCCAGCAAAGCCACCCGGTCGCCGCGCGGGTACGGCGACGGCGTGTTGCGCACCAGAGAATCAATTTCCGGAAGCACCGGGTTAAAGGGCAGCATCCGCGGCGTATCCTGCGAGCGGTACTCCCCAAGCTGAATATGCGGATTGTAGCCAGTGGCGCTTATTTCCGCGACCAGGCGGCTCAGGCGCTCGGCCTCGGGCTCAAGATCGGTGTAATGCAATATTTCGGGGTGGCGGACGATGAAGTTGGTGTCAAAGTCTGCGGCAATGAATTTGGGGTGCTTTAAAATATGGCGGAAGAACGGGATGGTGGTTTTAAGCCCGCCCACAAAATATTCGCGCAAGGCACGCTGCATGGTGCCGATAACTTTTTGCCAATCAGTGCCGTAAGTAATTAACAACGACCCGGCCGAATCGTAATTGGACGGGAATTCGTACCCGGCTGACATATTGGAATCAAGGCGCACGCCGGGGCCGCCCGAGGATACATAGCGGGTAATCAGCCCGGAGTTCGGCGCAAAGCCGTTTTTGGGGTCTTCGCAGTTAATGCGCACCTGCATGGCAAAATTGGCGGGGTGGATGCTTTCCTCGGTAAAGCGCAGCTTGGAGCCAAAGGCAATGGCGATCTGCTCTTCCACCAGGTCGATGCCGTAGCGGCATTCGGTGATGCCATGCTCGACCTGGAGGCGCGTATTCACTTCAATGAGGTAGGGTTCGCCTTCCGGGGTAATCAAAAATTCTACGGTACACAGCGAATCATAGTTAACTTCGGCCACCAGGCGGCGGGCATAATCCTTAAGGCGCTCGCGCAATTCCACAGTCATGCCCGGCCAGGGGGTGGGGGTGATTTCAATAAGCTTTTGATGGTTGCGCTGAATGGAACAATCGCGCTCGTCAAAGGCATACATATTCCCGTACTGGTCGGCAATCATCTGAATTTCCAGATGCCGCACCCCTGAGAGATATTTTTCCACAAACAAGCGGGGGTTGCCGAAAGAAGCTTGAGCCATGGCCGAGGCTTTCTCAAATGCGCTGGCCAGCTCCTGCTCGTTGTGAACCACGAAAATACCGCGTCCGCCGCCGCCGCCTTCGGCCTTGAGCATCACCGGAAAGCCGATTTCCTTGGCGATGCGTCCGGCTTCCGGGATATCCACGGCGCCGTCCGAACCGGGAACAACAGGCACTCCCAACCGCTTGGCCAGGCCGCGCGCTTCAACCTTGTTGCCCAGCAAATTCATGGATTCAGCAGTGGAGCCGATAAAAACTATACCGGCTTCCCGGCATTTGGCCGGAAACGACTGATCTTCCGAGGCAAAGCCCCAGCCGGGATGGATGCCGATGATGTCGCGGCGTTTGGCCAGGTGGATGATTTTATCAATATCGAGGTAGGCAGACGGTTCTTTGCCCAAAAGCAGCAACTCCTGCGCAGAACCGGCTGCCGGTGAAGTTTTGTCGATATCGGTGGCGGTCATAACCGCGATGGCGTCAAAACGTTCCCGGATGGCCCGGCAGATACGGCGCGCCGGAATGCCCCGGTTGGCCACCAAAATTCTCTTGCCTCTGATTTCTTCCAATACCTGATCAAAACTTTTCATGTCATCCTCATCCACAACAGCGTGTTATTCATGGTGGATTGAAACCGACCGGGCAAAAAAAGCAGGCCGGACAATACAGAAACTATAAACGTTAAAGCACACGAAAGACTTGAAATTTAAGAATTCCAAGCCAGTTTTTAATCTACTTCCAGACTCACAGTGCCGCTGTGCAAAAAGTGCTCGCGGCCAGATGAAGTTAAAAGTCGTAATTCTCCGTCTGGTCCCAGTCCGGCAATTACGCCGGTAATGGTGCTGACGCGGTGTAAAGACTCCTCGGCCTGAGCAAACCGCGGTTCATGCACCGTAACCGGCTGCCCCTTGCAGGCCAGACCGCCTTCAGCCAAGGCGGCCCAACGGGTCGGAGCCAATGGTGAAAGCTCTTTTTCATACCAGAAAGATATTTCTTTCACAAGCGCCATAACGGCATTAAGAATCAATGGATTAGACTTTGTTCCGCTAAGACCGGGCAACGGCAATACACCTGCCGGAAAAGGCTTGCCCCGCCCGTCCGCCCGCAACTGCTCCTGTTGCGGGGCATGCAGCAGGTTAATGCCGACACCGGCCAGAAGCACGGCCCCCCGCTCTTCCAATAAAATACCCCCAACCTTGCGGCCCGCGTAAAGCAAGTCATTGGGCCACTTGATAAGAACATCCGCCCGGTACGCCTCATGCAGCGCCCGGCGCAATAAATGGGCCGTAAGCAGAGCTCCGGCGGAAACACTAAGCTCGGAAGGCAGGCGCACGGTTAAATAGATGTTCCCGGGATCAGACCGCCATTCCCGGCGCAACTGCCCTCTTCCCGACTTCTGCTCCGCTGCCAGCGCAAAACCCCAGACCGGCAAAAGATCGTGTTTGAGCAATTCCCAGGCCACATCAAAAGTAGAGGTTACCTGCCCGCAAATATAGCCCGGCCCAGGCAAGTGCACGGGCGGGGCAATTGCCGCCGCCTGTCCTGCACCGGCTAAAACCACGCCGTTCGCAACGGAAAACAACTCATCCGTAGCGCCCCAGCCGGGCAAGCCCGCGAGCTCACCGGCATTTACCGCTTCCGCCGCCACCGGCAAGCCCTGTTCAAGCAAGTACAGATCGTTAGCCATGCGCCATA
>CAZNBK010000013.1:0-16695 GCA_964571105.1 uncultured Desulfovibrionaceae bacterium | reverse complement strand
TTATAAAGGGAATGTGTTTTTGCCTTTTGGCTCCAATGACAACAGTTGGTATTTGAGTTTTGTAACATTTCAAAGTTGAACTGCTCTGATGTTTATTATCGTCCGACCACGTTAGCCGGGCAGCACTGATTTGTTTTGCTGGCTTTGTGGAGAATTTATTTTATAATACCCCCGGTTGCAGCCATGAAAATAGCCATCACCACCTCATCATTTGCCAAACAGAGCACCGCGCCCTTGGACCTGCTCAAAGCCAGGGGCATTGCCTATGTGCTTAACCCGCATGGCCGGGCCCTTACTGAAGATGAAGCCATTGCGCTGCTGGCCGATTGCGCTGGGGTTTTGGCCGGAACGGAACCCCTGACCGCCCGGGTCATGGACGCCTTGCCCGGTTTGCAGGTAATTTCCCGTTGCGGTGTGGGCATGGACAATGTGGATCTCATGGCTGCCGAAGCGCGCGGCGTTAAAGTCTATAACACGCCGGACGGCCCCACCCGGGCCGTGGCCGAACTGACCCTGGGCTTGTGCCTGAGCCTGTTGCGGCTGATCCCGGTTCAGGATCGGGATATCCGGAACGGGATATGGAAAAAACGCATGGGCAGCCTTGTTCTGGGCAAAAAGGTCGGGGTTCTCGGCCTGGGA
Source organism: uncultured Desulfovibrionaceae bacterium (assembly GCA_964571105.1). GTDB lineage: Bacteria > Desulfobacterota > Desulfovibrionia > Desulfovibrionales > Desulfovibrionaceae > JAVBRZ01. The sequence continues at coordinate 16,056 of CAZNBK010000013.1, read as the reverse complement.
CGCATCGGCCTGGCCGTGGCCGAACTGTTCGCAGCCCTGGGCGCGGAAGTGGCCTTTAGCGATCCGGTGGTTGAAAATAGTGCATACCCCCGCCTGAGTATTGAAGAACTCCTGGCCTGGGCGGAAATTTTGACTGTTCATGCCCCGCCGGACAAAAACCGCCTGCTTCTGGATGCCGAACGCCTGAACCTGCTCCGGCCCGGCGCTTGGCTGATTAATGCGGCCAGGGGCGGCATTGTGGATGAAACCGCTTTATACGGTCTGCTTGAGCAAGGCCGTCTGGGCGGGGCCGCTCTGGATGTTTTTGGGCACGAGCCCTACGCCGGACCCTTGCAAACCCTTGATAACGTTATCCTGACGCCCCATGTGGGCTCATACGCCCGCGAAGCGCGGATTAAAATGGAAGCAGACGCCATGGGCAACCTGCTGGCCGGGCTGGGCGTGAACATATAGCAATTAGCGCTCCTGTAGTTATACTTTTCAAAGCTGGGCTGTCCTAAATTATACCGCACCCTGAGGATTGATTTTACATGCATTTTCCTTTGGTCGTTTTTGATTGTGACGGGGTTATCCTAGAAAGCGTGGAGGCCAAAACCAAGGCCTTCTACCGCCTGGGGCTCAATTGGGGCGAAGAAGCCGCTGCGGCTCTGCGCGACTTCCACCTGTCCCACCTTGGGGTCAGCCGTTTTCTCAAATTTGAATGGTTCTTTGCCGATGTGCTCAAACAGCCCCTGAGTGAAGCTGAAGCCGCAAAGCTCGGTCAACAATTTGCCGACCTCTGCCTTACGGAGGTTACCTCCTCGGAACTGGTGCCCGGCTGCAAAGATTGCCTGGAGTATCTGCATGGCCGATCCACACTCTGGATTGCTTCGGGCATGCCCGATGGCGAACTGAAAACCATCATCAAAGCGCGCGGTCTGGATATGTATTTCGCCGGGGTTCTGGGCAGCCCGCCCGGTAAAACCGACTTGCTGGACACCATTATTTTTGAAGAGGGCATCCCCCCTGAACAGACGCTTATGGTCGGAGACAGCTCAACGGATCTCAGGGCAGCCCTTGCGGTCGGCAGTTCTTTTTTCGGGCGCGGCGCGCAGTTTGCGAATTCCGGCTACCCCTGGCATGAAGATTTGACCGGCCTGCTGGCCTACTTAAAAGCAAAGGATTAATTATGGCTGTTTATCTGGTAACCGGTGTGGCCGGTTTTATCGGCGCGGCTGTTGCCAAGGCATTGCTTGAGCAAGGACATGAGGTGGTCGGGGTGGACAACCTGAGCACCGGGTATCTTGAAAACGTGCCGTCCGGCGCCGCTTTTTACCAAGCCGACTGCCAGGACGCGCGGCTTTATGCCGACCAACTGCCCCGGCACAAATACGATGCCATCTTCCACATTGCCGGGCAAAGCAGCGGCGAAATTTCCTTTGACGATCCGGTTTATGACTTGCGCACCAATGCCGAATCGACGCTGCATCTGCTCAAATTCGCCCTGGCTGTAGGGTGCAGCCGGTTCATCTATGCCAGCACCATGTCTGTTTATGGAGTCAAACCGGACCGGCCCGTGCGCGAAGACGAAGAGCTCAAGCCCCAGTCCTTTTACGGGGTAGGCAAGCTCGCCAGCGAGCACTATCTGCGCCTTTACGAGCAGTACGGCATTCGCTCCACAGCATTGCGCCTGTTTAATGTTTACGGGCCGGGCCAGAATATGGCCAACCTCCGCCAGGGCATGGTCAGCATCTTCATGGCCATGATGCTTACAGACAACCAGGTTTTGGTCAAAGGCAGCCCGGAGCGCTACCGCGATTTCGTCTACATTGACGATGTGGTCAGGGCGTTTTTGCTCTGCCTCACCCGCAACGGCTGCGAAGGAAAGTGCATCAACATCGGCGGCAGCGGAAAAATCACTGTGGCCGGACTACTGCAAAGCATGGCCGCCCTGCATGAATCCGGGCACGGCAAAGCGAAAATCGAATTTTCCGGCAACACGCCGGGCGACCTTATGGGCATTTACGCCGACCAAACTTTGGCGCATAATGTCCTTGGCTATTCTCCAGAGGTGTCCTTTGAGGACGGGCTGGCCCGCATGTATGCCTGGGCCGCCGAGGCCATGAAACCGGAGTAAAGGATAAAAAGATGCAAGCACAGGGAAAAGCAAGGGAATTGTTTGAGGCTTTCAGCCGGATTAACAGCTTTGCCTATGCGGACACAAGGTTGCTGGCCAACCACGTGCTCTCCAAAACCCCGCATTGCAACGATGTGCTGGAGCGGTATCTGCGCGGGGAGGCCCCGCAGCGCTTTAGCCGCCTGGAGCGCATCCGCAAGGTAATTATGTGCTGGGTAATCAACCTGGCGGCCTATTGCCTGCTTATCGGCGAGCGCATTGCTCAGGCCAGAGCCGGATTACGGGCCTTGCCCCGGATCATGAAAATGCAGGGGTCCATCACTGTGGTCGATATTTTTCTTCTGGTGCACCGCATCAACATGGAAGGCAAATTTCGCGACCACTACCTGCCGGGGCTTTACGAGGCCCTGGAAGAGCGCGGCCACAACTGCATTATCCTCGCCCGCATGTACGGCAGCCGCAACCCCAAAGTCCTGCGCAAAACCTATGATATCCTGCGCGCCCATCCCCAGCCGGTGCTTACGGAACTGGAACTGATGCAGTTCATGGACTGGCTGCGCTTGCTGTGGTTTATAATTTCCTTTCCCATTGTGGTGCTGCGTTTAAGCCGTCTGCTTACCGAGCAGGGGGCGGAAGGGCACATTCGGGCGGCGCTTGTTGCCTCGCTGGACCAATGCTATCTGTCGGGCGAATGCCGCCGCTTGGCCGCCCGGCGTCTGCACGAAGTGCTGCCGCAATCGGCCAGGATTATCTCCTGGTACGAGAATCAAGTGGTGGACAAATGCTTTTACCGGGGGCTGGCCGAAACCGGCAACCTGGTGCGCACGTATGCGGCCCAGTTGCTGACCTGGCCGTCCACCCTGCTCAACAACCATGCCGACCCGGCTGATGCCAAGCATCAGGCCACACCGGCCTTTGTGGCCGTTAACGGCCCCTACTATCTGCCGGAGCCTTTAAGCGCCCTGCCCGGAGCGCAGGTAAACGGGCACAGCGGCGAAACCCTTGAAGTAATTGACGCCGACAACCCCGCTGGGGAACCGTTGCGCCATTATTTCCCCTATATACCCGGGGCTGCTTACGGAGTCGGCCCGGCCCTGCGTTATAAAGCCGTTTACGATTTTGAAGTGGAGCCGGACCCCAAAGGCCCGGTTCTGTTTCTGCTTTCCTATCATCCGGAAGAGACCCGCTGCTGCCTGTCCCTGGCCAAGCCCATAGCCGAATCCGGCCTGGAGGCCGTTTACAAATTCCATCCGGCCACCAACGTGGAAGACTTCCGGGACTTGCTGCCGCCCAATGCCGCTTTGATACGCGGCAGCCTGGAAGATGCCCTTAAGGGCGTTTCGCTGGTGGTCGGGGCAGGTTCCGGCGCGCTTAACGAAGCAGTGGCCATGGGCATGCCGGCCATAAATGTGGAGCCTGCGGACGGGCTTGGACTGAACTACCTGCCGCCTTACGGGCAAGGCGAATTATGGGAACGGGTGACCACCCCGGCTGAATTTCAGGCCGCCAGGACCGCATTGCTGGAATATGCACAAGCCGTCGGCAAAAAACGTGATGACAACATCCGGGCCTTTCGCGAAATGGTCTTTTGCAAGCCAAGCAAGGAAAAAATCATCAGGACTTTTGATCTATAAAACTCTCGGCGCTTCAAGCAGTTTCAGGCGGGCAGAGCTCGCCTGAAATGTTTTGGCAAGGGAGTATTTCAGGCATGACTCAGGAGCCGATTCTATGAAGGTAGTAATTCTCTGCGGGGGCAAGGGCACCCGCTTGCGCGAAGAAACCGAGGCCAGACCCAAACCCATGGTGGAAGTGGGCGGTCGCCCGGTGCTCTGGCATATCATGCAGCGCTATGCCGCCTACGGCTATAAGGATTTCATTTTGCCCCTGGGCTACAAAGCCGGGGTCATCAAGCAATACTTCCACGACTACCGGATTCTCAACGCCGACTTCAGCGTGGATTTGGGCAGCGGCCAGCTGACCGCGCACGAAACCTGCCGCACCGATTGGCGGGTGACCCTGGCCGACACCGGCGAAGACACTCTCAAGGGCGCGCGCATCAAACGCATCGCCAAATACATTGACACGGACCGATTCATGGTCACTTATGGTGACGGCCTGGCCGACATTGACATTGCCGCGTTGGTAAAATTCCATGAGCGATCTGGAAAAATGGGCGTTTTTACCGGGGTGCGCATGCCCTCCCGGTTTGGCACGGTCAAAACCGACGAAGCCGGAAATATCCTGGCCTGGGAGGAAAAACCCGTGCTCGATGAATTCATCAACTGCGGCTTTTTTGTGTTCAAGCGCGAATTTTTGGACTACCTCTCGGAAGACGAAGCCTGCGACCTGGAAAAAGAACCCCTGGAGCGCCTGGCCGCGGAAAAAGAACTGGCCATGTACCCGCACCCCGGTTTTTGGCAGTGCATGGACACTCTGCGCGATTATTTGCATCTGAACAGTATGTGGGACAGCGGCAACCGCCCCTGGACCGCGCCGGTTTGTTAACGCATTTCAGTTTTGAGCTTGTGTCTCAAAATAGACTGCCTGGCTGATTACAAGGAAACCTTGGTTATGTTTGACAATATCTATGCAGGAAAGCGCGTGCTGGTAACCGGGCATACCGGATTCAAAGGCTCCTGGCTGTCGGCCTGGCTGCTGTCGTTGGGCGCGGAAGTGGCCGGATTTGCCCTGGAGCCGCCCTCCACTCCGTCCAATTTCGCCGTGCTCGGCCTGGAAAATCGCCTGAAGCACTATCTGGGCGATGTCCGTGATCTGGACGCAGTGCGCCGAGTAATGCTTGAATTCAAGCCCCAGGCGGTTTTTCATCTGGCGGCCCAGGCTCTGGTGCGCAAATCCTATGCCGATCCCCTGGAGACCTTTGACATCAATATGCGCGGCACCATGCATGTCTTGCAGGCCGTGCGCGAGACTCCGTCGGTTGAGGCCGTGCTGTGCATCACCAGCGACAAATGCTACCGCAACGACGAGTGGGTTTGGGGCTACCGGGAAACCGACCGCCTGGGCGGCGAAGACCCCTACTCTGCATCCAAGGCCTGCGCGGAAATCACCGCTCATTCCTGGTTTAAATCTTTCTTTCAAAACGGACCGGCAGCGGCCACGGTACGGGCCGGCAACGTCATCGGCGGCGGCGATTGGGCCGAAGACCGTATCGTGCCCGATTGCGCCCGGGCCTGGGACAGCGAACAAGCCGTGCAGATCCGCAGCCCATATGCAACCCGGCCCTGGCAGCACGTGCTGGAACCATTATCCGGCTATCTCTGGCTGGGGGCCTGCCTGCTCAGCGGCAAACACAAACCCGGCCTGCCCCTGAATCAGGAAGCTTTCAATTTCGGACCGGGCGCTGAGATCAATCACACCGTGGGCGAGGTGGTCGAAGCCTTGGCCGAGCACTGGCCCGGCTTTACCGGCCAAATGGACCTGGCTGCGGCGCGCGGACGCAAGGAATGCACCCTGCTCAAACTGTGCTGCGACAAGGCCCTGGCTCACCTGGACTGGCGGGCGGTCCTGGATTTTCAGCAGACCATCACCTTTACCGCTGACTGGTATAAAACTTATTATGACAGCAAGGCCGATATGTACAAATTCAGCCTCAGCCAGATTCACACCTATCAGGCGCTGGCCAGGGCCAAGGGCTTGGCATGGACGCAATAGCAGGAGTAAGTTACCGGCAGCTTTCTGTTTTTGAAACAGCGGGCGGACCGGTGCTGCGTATGCTGCGCGAGCAGGACCCCGAATTCACCCGATTCGGTGAGATTTATTGCTCGGAAGTCCACCCGGGGGCCATTAAAGCCTGGAAGCGCCACCTGGAGATGACCCAGCATTTTATCGTGCCCGTGGGCCGGGTTTTCTTCGCCCTTTATGACCAGCGCCCAGACTCGGCAACCTCCGGCGCAGTTTTGGAGCTGGAGCTGGGCCGACCGGACAATTATGGATTACTTACCCTGCCGCCCCATATCTGGTATGGGTTTAAAGGCATTGGCGACCAATCGTCGCTTATCGTTAACTGTACGGACATGATCCATAGGCCGGATGAAAGCCAACGCCTGGAAATATATGACAAATCTATCCCTTACACTTGGTGAGCCTTGCGGGAGCCTGTGGGATCATGCCTGCTAATATGCAACAACATTCATTGCTGCGCTTATCCAAATCCATTGTCGGCGAAGCTGAAGCCGCTGCCGTGAGCAGGGTCATTCTGGAAGACGGCTACCTGGGCATGGGCAATGAAGTTCGCCTGTTTGAAGAAGAACTGGCCGCCTACCTGGGAGTGCCCCGCGAGCGGGTCATTGCCGTAAACACCGGCACGGCTGCTCTGCATCTGGCCCTGGAGGCCGCGCTGGAGCCGGGCAGCGAAGTGCTTATCCCGTCGCTTACCTATGTGGCCTCTTTTCAGGCCGCGCTGGACGCCAATTGCGTGCCCGTAGCCTGTGATGTGAACCTGTCCGACGGCTTGCTCGACCTTGCCGATGCGGCCCGGCGGATCACCCCGCGCACCCGGGCCGTCATGCCGGTGCATTATGCGGGCAACCCCGCTCTGCTTGACCGGATTTACAGCTTCGCCGCCGAGCACGACCTGCGGGTCATCGAAGATGCCGCCCACGCCTTCGGCACCACATTCAACGGCAAAAAAGTGGGCAGCTTCGGCGATATCAGCTGCTTCAGTTTTGACGGCATCAAAAATATCACCTGCGGCGAAGGCGGCGCCGTGCTTGCCACCGACCCGGAAACGGCCCGGCGGGTGCGCGACGCCCGCCTGCTTTCCGTGGAAAACGATACGGAAAAACGGTTTGCCGGCGCCCGCAGCTGGGATTTTGACGTTACCCGGCGCGGTTTCCGGTATCATATGAGCAATCTCATGGCCGCCATCGGGCGCGTGCAGCTGCGCCGCCTGGAGGTGGAATTCATTCCGGCCCGCCAAAAACTGGTCCGCCTGTATCATGACCACCTGCACAACCAGCCCGGTCTGGCCCTCCTGGATATGGACATCAGCAGCGTGGTCGCCCATATTTATCCGGTGCGCGTACTGAACAAACACCGGGCAAGAGTCATTGAAAGCCTGCAAGCCCAAAACATCCCCACGGGCATGCACTACAAGCCCAACCACCTGCTCAGCCTGTTCGGGGGCGGCAAAACAGTCCTGCCCCGCTCCGAGCAGTTGGCCGGGGAGCTGCTGACCCTGCCCCTGCACCCGGGCTTGCGCGATGCCGACATTCAGTTTATCTGCGATACAGTTCTGGCCGCGCTGCCGGACAAGGAATAATCTATGCACAGCATCTTACCGGCGGTTTCTGTGATTATGAACTGCCGTAATTCAGCGGAATATCTTAAAGCCGCCATTGACAGCGTTTATGCCCAGACTTTCCGGGACTGGGAAATTATCTTCTGGGACAACCAATCCACGGACAAGAGTCCGAGCATTGCCAAATCGTACACCGACGGACGGCTGCGCTATTTCCGCGCCGAGGCCTCCGCACCTTTGGGTGAAGCCCGCAACCTGGCCATGCGTGAGGCCCGCGGTCGGTACATCGCTTTTCTTGATTGCGACGATCTCTGGGAGCCGGAAAAGCTCATGGATCAGGTGGCCCTGTTGGAAACCAACCCCAATGTGGGCCTGGTGGCCACGGATACGGCCATGTTCGCCGGGGAGCGGGTTTTCAACCGCATGTTTAAAACCGCCACGCCCAAGCGGGGTAGAGCCTTGCCGGAGCTGATGCGCAACGGCTGGATTGCCATGTCTGCGGCCATGATCCGCAAAAGCGCCCTGGACAGTCTGGAACAGTGGTTTGACCCGGACTTTAATGTAGCCGAGGAAGCTGACCTGTTTTACCGCCTGGCCTGGGACTGGGAACTCGATCATGTGGACTTGCCCCTGACTCGCTGGCGGGTGCATGAACACAACACCACCTTTGCCAAATTCCACCAATTTGCCGATGAAACCAGGCTTATTCTGAAAAAACTCCTCCGCCTGCATCCCGAGTTTGCCGCGCAATACCCGGAGCTGGTCAACCTGCTGGAGCACCGCGCCGCATTCCAAAAAGCCGTGGCCCTGTGGCGGGACGGGCTGGCCGAGAGCGCCCGCCAAGAGCTTGCAGCATGCCCCAAAACCATGAAAACCCGGCTGTTTTACCTAGCCACCTTCTTGCCCGGTTCCTGGTTTGTGGTGCTTTCCCGGCTCTATTACCGCCTGCCCGGCTGGCTGCGGCGCTGACCGACTAGGAGCTTTAAGCATGCGGAGCGCTACGGATAAGGTCCACAGCGCGTCAGGCGGGATTTACTCCCTGGTTACGACAATCTCAATGCAAAAATGCTCTAAAGATAGCGGAATATTTTGCGGCACAGCTTGCTTAAGCGGCCTTTTCTGCCTATATCACTACACACAGGCTTTCTTTTTTTCATTGAGGACATACCATGAGGTTTTGCCTTGCGTCGCTCCTTTGTGCCCTGATTTTGCTGCTCGGCGCCGACATTTCCGCAGCCGAGCACAACCACTTGCAGGGAGACGGCGAATATATTTTTCTTGAAACCGATAATGTACCGCAGGCCATCAGCCTTGATCCCAGCGGCAATACCCGTCTGGTGCGCTACCGCAAAGAGGTTTGGCTGCTGCGCGTTAATGAGTTGCAGGAAGAGGAGCGTATCTTTCTGGGCAAGGTCGATCTGCGCAACCCCGAAGCTGCCGAGGTCATTGTCCTGGACGCCGATTATGACGGGCGTCCGGAATTTCTGCTTAAATTCGACAGCTCCAACCCCAATCAATTCTATTGCCTGGTCGATGAAAACGGCGAACCGCTCGGTGAGGCCCTGTTCAATGATCCGTACATGGAATTCGCCAACCCGACCTTTCAGGCTTCCACCCATACTCTGACCGCCTGGGACCGCAGCGGCGGCCTGGCTACTTATATCATTTACAAATACCGCAGCGGGCAGTATCTGCTCACAGAAGAAACCGAAATCATGTATGAAGCCTCGCGTCTGATTCTGGAGCGGCGCACGCAATATTTGGGCAACGGCAAAACCAGAGAGAATGTCCGGGCGTACGGAGACATGGACAACAAACCGGTGCGCCTAAGCGTGGCTGCTAAAGTCCGGTTGTTTGCCCAGCCTGAAGACGAAGAGCCTTCTCGCCATACCCTGTCGGCAGGTCAAAGCATTATTGTCACGGATGCGGCGGTCGGGCCAAACGGGCATCGGCTTAAAGTACAGCAGCCCAACAGCGGAGTAAGCGGCTGGGTTCCGGAAGAGGCCTTTTTGATCTTGCTGACAGAAGACAGCTTTCTGGCTGCCGCGCCCGGCTCCAGCGAACCTGCCCCGGGCAACCTGAGCGGGCCTTATATCCCGGCAGACACAGAAGTGGCTCTGCTGGGCGTCCGGCAGGCGCAAGACGGTCAAGTTTGGTGCAAAGTGTATTATCTTGAAGGTGACGTGACCGGCTGGATTAAAAAATCTGAAACAACCGCGGTGGAGCTGCCGGAAAGCCAGAGCTAGCCTGCTTTTAACCTCGCTGCGTCGGCAATATGCCTAAAAAAGTATTGAATTTTATCTCTGGAATGCTATTCAACAACTCGGGACAGGCCTTGGCCCGCGCCCGCAAATCACGCGTTTTAATGAGGATGGATAACTCGGCATGAAACAAAAACTCGTCGCTTTTTTCAGCGGATTACTACTTTTGGCAGTACTCTCGGTCCCGGCCTTGGCTCAACCTGTCTCCCTGGATATTATGGGCGCGGGCAACCGCATTGTGAATGTGGCCCTGGCCGATCCCATTTCCGAAGGCGGGCGCGACGCCCCGGGCAACGGCCCCCAACTGGCCGAGTTGATCCAGGAAAATTTGTCTTTCCTGCCCTTTATGCGCATCATCGACCGCCAGGCTGTTTTGGGCGGCGCCCGGCTGGATACCTATAAAATGCCGGGCATAGACTTCCACCGTTTCCAGCTTGCCGGAGCGCAGCTTGTGGTTACCGCCGGCTGGCTGTCCAACAGCACCGTTGAAATGCGTGTGTATGAAGCCACCACCGGGCAACTGGTTTTTGGCAAATCTTATTCCGATATCCAGGAAAAACTGTTGGCCAAAGTGGCTGACCGCTTTTGCTCCGAATTTATGAAAGCCCTGGTCGGGCGGGGTGATTTTTTCCTGTCCACACTGGCCTTTATCAAATCCAAGGGCGAAGACCGCCACCTCTGGCTGGTGCGCCCCACCGGTCGCGAGTTGCGCCAGATAAACAGCATGCCCGGCCTGTCCATGTCCCCCAGTTGGTCGCCGGACGCCAGGTTTGTCATCTTCACCCATATTGACGACCGCACGCACGCCTTGGCAGTCTGGGACCGCCTGAGCGGACAAACCCAGCGCGTCAAATTCCCGGGCAACACCATTATCGGCCCGGCCTTCCTGCCCGACAACCGGGTGGCCGTGAGCCTGGCCATGCAGGGGTATCCCAACATTTACCTCCTTGACCGCTCCTTCCAGCGCGATCGGGTGCTCGAGTCCAGCGGCGCCATTGACGTGTCGCCGTCTTTTGACGAAACCGGCACCAAGATGGCCTTTACATCCAGCCGCCTGGGCAACCCGCATGTATTCATGAAAAACCTGTCCACGGGCCAGGTCAGCCGCATTTCACAGGACGGTAAATACAACACCGATCCGTCCATCAGCCCGGACGGCACCCTGATTGCGTTTGCCCGCATGGTCGGCAGCGGACAGCACCGGATCTTTGTCCACGACCTGCTGACCGGAGTTGAACGCCAGGTTACCTTTGGACCGGGCAGTGACGAGCAGCCTTCCTTTGCCCCGGACAGCTACTTCATAGCCTTTATGTCGACACGATCAGGCCAGCCGCAGATTTACCTGACCACCCGGCACGGCGGCGACGCCAGGCGGGTACCCACCGGCGACGGCGACGCCCGATTCCCGGCCTGGGGCATCATTCCGGACTAAACCGTTTTGAAGGACGGGCCCGCCCAATCCACTGCTGCGGGCCCGTCTTTTGAAACTTTGTGGTAAAAGGATATTTACAAGTTTACGTTATTTACTTATCCTATAAATTATCTGTTGCTGCGCCCCCAGACAGCGCACGGGACTTCAAAACACTGCCTGCAAACAAAAAAAGGTTGACAGTTTTTGAAAAAAGCGCCAATGGGGATGGAATTACCGCACGCACCGGATGGGATACCCATTGTGCTGTTGCATGCGATTTTAGGTGATAACGTGACGGCATGTTGTCGGCCGGAATTGCAGTAAGAAAATCTTTATTTGGAGAACTGCTTTTTTAGGAGGGACTCTAATGAAAATGTTCAAGCGTATTGCATTTATGATGGCTCTTGCTCTGGTTCTGGCAGTCAGCGTTGGTTGTGCCAAGAAGCAGACCGGCACCGTTGGCGAAGCCGGTGACGGTGACGGCCTCACCCCTGAAATGCGTCAGGCCTATGCCGTGATCCAGGATCAAAAGATCTACTTTGACTTCGACCGCTTCGATATTCGTGCCGAATATCAGAATGTGCTGCGCGAAAAGGCTGACGTGCTCAAGCGTTATCCGCAAATCAACGTGCTCATCGAAGGCCACTGTGACGAACGCGGCACCGAAGAATACAACATGGCTCTTGGCGAACGCCGCGCCCGTGCTGCTTACGAATACCTGCTCAAGCTGGGCGTTTCCCCCAACCAGCTGCAAATGATCAGCTACGGCAAAGACCGTCCTGCGGTTATGGGCGGAGGCGAAAGCTCCTGGGCTCAAAACCGCCGCGACGAATTCAAAGTCATTCGCTAGTTGTACTGAGTTTTGTTAATAAAAAAGCCGCTCCGAAAGGAGCGGCTTTTTTATTGCGCTTACCTTTGTAAAAAATTAAATCAGCCGGTCAAAAATCGTCTGGTAAAACGACCGAATATCCAGAGCCAGCGCTAAAGTGGCTTTGGGGCAATCCGCCGCAGGCATGCCCACATTGCTAATGATCTTAGCGGCCACAGACGTAAAGTCTTTGTCCTCGCGCTCCTTAAGCAATTTGGCATATTCCCGGGCGCGCGCGCAAAAACGCTCGCCCTTCTTGCCGTGCCTTACCTGCTGCTGCCTGGCCAGAAAGTCCGCAAAAAAATCATCGGCTTGCTGCGGAAACGAACTGTCCAAGGCCAGTTTCCACAGGCCGATGAACAAGGCTTCCAGCTCCCGTTTGGCTCGACGCCTGCGGGGGGACATGGAAAACCTTTTTATTCCCAGGCAACGCAACTGCGGAGAAAAGGACGTGTCTGCCAGGAGTGCCGCGAATTGATCCAGCACTTCCTGGCTGCTGTATACAGCAGGAGTGATTGTAGCTTCTGAGGTTGTTTCCCCGGACATAGCACTGGGCTCACTTGTGCACATACTGTTATGATCTCGCATCCGGGCGCCGGGGCCGCCTGCGCCGATGTCCGGAGTTGTCCGACCGGCTTTTTCCGAAACCTCGGCTGCTCTGTTTATGTTCTTCGGCCTTGATTTGCGGCAAAAAAGCCGTGCCGTGCAGGGCTTTTTGATAATACTCGTCCAAAAGCATGGCCAAAATTTCCACATCGCTATCTTCGGCAAAACGGCGGGCCAGCGGCGTGAAACGGGCCAGGCGTTCTTTAACCAGGCCAGTGGTCTGCCGCAGCTTGGCTTCCAAAAGCGCGGTAAGCCGTTCTTCCACCACGCTTCGCAAGGCTTCCTCATCGGGCGTGGGCAGTGTGCTCAAATTAATTTTGTAATGCTTGGCAATGCGCTGTAAAGCAAGCTTTTCCATGATATCCACCAGGCTGATCACCGTGCCTCCGGCGCCGGCCCGACCGGTGCGCCCGGCCCTGTGAATATACGATTCCGGGTCTTCCGGCGGTTCATAAAGAATCACATGGGATAAATCGGCAATATCAATGCCTCGGGCGGCTACATCCGTAGCCACCAAAAACCTGGTTTCCCCATTCCGCACCCGATTGAGCACCGCCTCGCGCTGGGCCTGGGTCAGGTCAGAGCACAGTGCATCGGCATTAAACCCAAAGCCGCGCAACACTGCGGTTACGTAATGGACATTGCTGCGCGTGTTGCAAAAAATCATGGCCGCAACCGGGCTTTCCATTTCCAAAATGCGCACCAGGGCGCGGTCTTTGCCCATGGCGTCGGTTTCATAGTAAACATGGTCAACCAGCGAGATATGCACTTCTTTGTGAGATAAAGACAGCAGTTGCGGCTCGCTCATGAATTCCGAGGACAGGCGGAGCACATGGGCCGGGAATGTAGCGGAAAACATGTATGTGGGCACATGGCGCTCGGGCAAATACCGGCTGACTTCTTTCATATCCGGGTAAAAGCCGATGGAGAGCATGCGGTCTGCCTCGTCAAACACCAGACAGCGCAAATCCGCCAGGCTTAGTGAGCGGCGCAGCAAGTGATCAAGCACTCGCCCCGGCGTGCCGACAATAACCTGCGCCCCGTTCCGCAACGCTTCCATTTGCACGCCGTATCCGACACCGCCATAAAGCGCGGCGGTTCGCAGTTCGGTATTATTAAACAGAACCTCGGCCTCGTGAGACACTTGCAGAGCCAGTTCTCTGGTGGGTACCAAAATCAGGGCCTGAGGCGTTTTTTCTTGGGAAGATAAAAAATTGAGCAAAGGCAGTAAAAATGCGCCGGTCTTGCCGCTCCCGGTGCGGGATTGAACCATCAGATCCCTGCCGGCTAAACCATAAGGCAGGGACATGGCCTGCACGGGCATGAGGTCCGGCCAGCCCATGCGCAAAATCGCCTCTTGCAGCACAGCCGGAAGCTCCGACATGGACAGCGGCGGCAACGCATTCTCAGGCTCGGTTACGCCGGCCAGGTCCGCGAAGGGCTCTCTGTCCGAAACTTGAACCGTGCCTGCCACATCTGTTGCGGCATCAAGGATATCCCTATCTTCATCCATAAATTGTCCTCAAGGCCGTAAGTTGCATTTGCCGACGCCGCCTTGCGCGCCGGTTAATAAAAAAGTATAGCGATATATAAGATAAATGACAAGGCAAACGGCTCTTGTTCACAGGCAGCCGCTTCGCTTAGCGGCTCCTGTGGTGCTTTGCTCTTGCGCAGAGCAGCCAAAACCCGCAGCTTAAAAAGATTGTTGCGGGGCAAACTGCCCAGAGATGATCGAAACATCCTCACTCCTGGCCTGAACATTCAGCTCCAGAGCGCCGCCGCTACAGCGGAATTGTTTGCCGTCAAACTCAACCCAGCCTGCGGACAGTACCTTGGCATAGGGCATTTGCTCGCGCATGTCCGCATGGTCAACACGCTGGGGGAATAAAAACGCGACCGGCTCACCGGAAAAGTCTTCAAAGATAATATACTTCATATTGCCTCCCATGCTTGCAGAGGAAGATATAATAATCGCGTTTAAAAATCCATGTTTTTTCCGGGTATTGCCTTTCTGGTTACTGTATCATAAATGGTCGACACGGTTTTTTGCATATCAAATTGACATTTATACAGTACCTTCATAAACTTTGCGCTACTTCCCTACCTACTCCCGGTTATCGGGAAATAACGAGGATTTTTCTTATGGATAACCATTTTAAAGAAGCATTGGAACTTGTAAAATGCCAGGCCAGTGTGCGGCCCATGACCGTTGAAGAAATGACGGGAATGGCCCAAAAGTTGTTCTGTGGGCTGAAAAACCTGTCTGAAGGCGAATCTTCTGATACTTCTGCAGAACCGCTTATTGACCCGGCCAAAGCTATCAAAGAAAACAGCATCACTTGCGTGGAATGCGGCAAAGTTTTTAAAGTTATTACCAAAAAGCACCTCGCTGAACATGACCTTACCCCGGAAAGCTATCGCTTGAAGTATGGCTATAAAAAAGGCACCGCCCTGGTCTGCAAGGGTCTGCAACGCGAACGGCGCAAGCTGATGAAAGAAATGCGCCTCTGGGAACGGCGCAAATAAATTCCTGGGGCCAAGCCAAAATATTTTATCCCCCAGATCCCAAAGCCCGAAAAAACGGTTCACCAACTCTAAAAGCCATCGCGGTGTCCACTTGCGATGGCTTTTAGAGTTTTTTGCTCTTCCCGGCACCCGATAGAGCATTTTACCAATATATAATTTCAATGTTAAAATGCTCCAATTAATCGCGCAGTTTAAACAGGTTAACGATGAATACCTTGATTCGACAACGTTATATTATCAGCGGGCATGTGCAGGGAGTAGGCTTCCGGCCGTTTGTTTTTCGTTTGGCCCGACGCTTGGGGTTAACCTGGAAGTACAGGGGCCGCCGGTCGATCTGACAGCCTTTGGCATGGCTTTGCATACGGAACTGCCGCCTTTGGCTAAAATCGACGCCATAAGCGTAACCGACATGGACGTCAGCCCCGGAGAGCAGGAGTTCATAATCGCCGCCAGCAAGGGCACTTCGGCCCGAGGCGTGCTTGTTTCGCCGGACGTGGCCATGTGTCAGGACTGCAGGCGCGATATCGACAATTCAGCCGACCGGCATTTCCGCTACCCTTTCACCAACTGCACAAACTGCGGACCGCGCTATACAGTCACCGCGCAGCTGCCTTATGACCGCCCGAATACCAGCCTGGCCTGCTTTCCCATGTGCCCCGATTGCCGCGCAGAATATGACAACCCGGAAGAGCGCCGCTTTCACGCCCAACCTGTGGCCTGCCCTGTTTGCGGCCCTGCACTCAGCCTTTATGATGCGCAAGGCTCGCTGCTGCTTGAAGGCGAGCAGGCGCTGCACGAGGCAGCGAAAATTTTGGGGCGCGGGCGCATTCTGGCTGTCAAAGGTCTAGGCGGCTTTCATTTAGCTTGCGATGCCGGAAACCAGGAAGCAATCCTCCGCCTGCGCCAGCGGAAACACCGCCCGCACAAGCCCCTGGCCCTGATGGTCCCGGATTTGTCCACAGCCGGATCCATCGCCCGGGTGAGCAAGGCCGAAGCATTGATTTTGAG
>CAZNBK010000012.1:10378-17162 GCA_964571105.1 uncultured Desulfovibrionaceae bacterium | reverse complement strand
ATGTAAGCCGAACAGCCACCAACTCAGGATGCCCGCTGGCGCAATACCTGCGCACCTGGTCCCAGACCTCTCCGCCGCTGTGTTCATTAACGTCGCAGACTGCCCGGGCTTGCCCACGGGTGAGCGCCCGCAAAATTTCGGGGCTGCACATCTCCGGATTGGTCCTAATGCAACCACGCAGGTCGTTATTTTCCATCACAGCGAGGATGTCCTTAAGCTTTCCCCCAACAGCCCGTGTCGCCCCCTGCCAGTTCAGATCATATTCCCGGTCTGGGGACAACAGACCGCGGCGGGCAAGCTCATTCAGGGCAGCGCTCAGATCATAAGTTGCGGGTTCCAGGGTATTGATATGAAGATGCAAGGGGCCGTAAACTCGTTCTGCCTCGGCCTGTGGCTCCTTTTTCAATTGCGGACAATGCCCGCACAAACAGTCTTTATTCAGCAGCAAATCGGCCTGGAGTATTTCACCGCTTAAGCGCAGGACCGTGAGCTGCCGGGAAATATTCTCCGATGCGCAGGGCAGATCCGACGCCAGGGGGCAAAAGCTTATGCCCCGACGATTGAAATAGATGTGCTTGCTGAGCATGGGGCAAGTATAGCAAGTGCCGCTGGCCGGATTTAATTCGGTATTCCGGATAATGGAAAACCGCCCCGAACAGTCCGTGAGACTCCGGCAGTGCGCTTCGGCCTGATCCGGCAGCGCGGTTCCATATATTTCCCCAACCATACCGGCCAATTTGCCCGCCAATTGGGCCGCAGCCGACCCGCCGCCCCTGGCCGCAGCTTCCTCAGCCACCAGGCGCGCCGCCAGAAAAACTCCGTCCGCCTGAAGCTGTTCCGCCAAGCGGATTAATTGTTCAGCTGTGTTTTTCATGCTTTCACCACCCCCCGCAACGCCACGGGGGACTCATCATGGTATTTTCCGGTTTACACATTTGGCCTGCAATTTATTTGCCAACCAACTGCACGGACAGCACAAAAAAAGCTCTGCGGGCAAGCAGAGCTTTTCGGAATTAGGTCAGAGTATTTTAATATATTGGTAAAATGCTTCTGATTAGGCGATGGCGCCTATAAAGGCGCTAGCGGTTGCTGTAATGAGCCAGTTTTTTTTCCACCAGCCGCAAAATCCTGGTCAGGAACAGGGTGAGGGTGAGATAAATAATCGCCACCATGAGCCAGACTTCAAAGGCTTTGTAATTGGAAGCAATAATTTCCTGACCGCGCCGGGCCAGTTCTCCAACGCCAATGACCATAAGCAGCGAAGTGTCTTTCAGGCTGATAATAAACTGATTGCCCAGCGGCGGGATCATCCGCCGGAAAGCCTGTGCCCAGATAATATAACGCATGGTCTGAAAGCGGGTTAAGCCTATGGAGCGACCGGCTTCCACCTGCCCGTGATCGATGGATTGAATAGCCCCGCGCACGATTTCGGAAATATAGGCGCCGGAGTTGATGGCAATGACAATAATCCCGGCGGTGAGCGGCGGAAGGCTGATGCCCAGCGCAAGCGGCAGGCCGAAATATAAAAACATGGCCTGAACGATCAGCGGGGTGCCGCGCACGGCTTCCACATAAATTATGCTGACCCAATGCAACAGGCGGTTGCGGGAAACTTTGGCTAGGCCGGTGACCGTGCCCAGAAAGAAGCCGAACACCAGGCCGGCCAGGGTAATTATTATGGTCAGCCACAAGCCGCCCATGAGCAGGGGCAACGAGTTGATCATGGCCTCGAAGTCAAATTTAAATCCCATGATTTGATCCCTCAAAAATGCTGTGTGTAGAGCATTTTAACATTGAAATACGCATAATGGCCAAATGCTCCGGCGCTGCAAATCGCAAGGCCGCAACGTCCGCTTAATGGGAGCGGGGGCTGCTCCCGCCGCAGCGAATTTCAAGCGTAAAATACTATAAAGCAAACTGCCTGCCGGGCCGAGAATCGGCCCGGCAGGCAGCCGGAAAAGCGAGTGCTTATTTAAACTTGGGCGCTTCGCCGAACCACTTAATATACAGTTCCTCGTAAGTGCCGTTGTCTTTCAAAGCTTGCAGGGCCTGGTTGACCTGATCGCGCAGATCGCTGCCCTTGGGGAAAGCAATGCCGTAAGACTGGCCTTCGTACACCGGACCCACAACCTTGACCAGGTCTTTACCGGCGGTCATGGCGTATTCCTGCACCACAGGCAGGTCAAAAAAGGCGGCGTCGGCGCGACCGGCTTGCAGTTCAAAGAACATGCCGTCGTTATTGGGGAAGAGTTTGGTTTCCTTGGTCTTGGCGTTGGCCTTCAGGAAGTCGGGGCTGGAGGTGCCCAACTTGGTGGCCACCACTTTGCCTTCCAGGTCTTCCACGGTCGTGATGCTGTCGTTGTCGGCAAGCACCAGGATGCTCAAGCCGGAATCGTAGTAAGGATCGGAAAAGTCCACCACTTTGGCGCGTTCCTCGGTGATGGTCATGCCGGCGATGCCCGCGTCGATCTGAGCGGTTTGCAGGCCGGGGATAATGCCGTTGAAGTCCATGGGCTGCATTTTGTAATCCAGACCCAGGTGAGCGGCAATGGCTTTCCACAGCTCAATGTCAAAACCGGTATATTCGCCGTCATCGCCCTTGTATTCAAAAGGCTTGAAGTTGGTGTCGTGAGCAACCACCAGGGTCTTGGCCAGGGCCGGTCCGGCCAGGAGGGCGAGGCCCAGAGTCAGGGCCGCAACCAGGGTAATAATACGTTTCATGTTTCCTCCGCAAAATAGGTTTCTCTGCACACAGGACGGAACCGTTCCGCCCGGCATCTTTTTTCTGTATTTCCGGAACACCTGAGTGTTCTTACTCCCGTCGGCAAGGCAAGCGGGGCTGAAAAACGCGGCTTAAACCGGCTTAAGCCCCAGGCGCTTGACCACGGCCTGGGCTGCCTCGGCTGTAAAGGCTTCCTCGCCGAGACGCCGCCGCTCTTCTGCGCTGATAATCAATTCCGGGTGGTTGACCAACTCCGGTTTGGGCGTGACTTCGTATTCGGGCGGGAAGGCATTGTTAAAATACATGTCCTGGAACCCGGAAAATTTGAGGCTGTGCGCCGTGGCGTCCAGGATCGCCAGATCCTTTGCCCCAACCAGGCCCAATTCCCGGGCGCGCAGCAGACCGGCCAGGCATTCGCCGCCCTGGGTGCAGGCGATATGGCCGTGCCGGTTGGCCTCGAGCATGGCCTCCATGATGGCCTGCTCGGTAACTTCAACCACGGCAAAAGCGCCGTTGTTTTTCGTATATTTTTCAGCCAGCAGCTTCACCCGGGGGAAGGATACCGGGTTGCCGATCATGGCCGCCTGGGCCACGCTGGGGATAACCCTGACCGGGTGGTATTCCCGCAGGTTGGGGTCTGTCTGCGCATAATAGCGGAACACCGGATCGGCATGCTCGGACTGCACCCCGATAATTTGGGGCAGTTCCGTAATCACGCCCAGGGCCAGAAGCTTGAGCAGACCGGCCATAACCGCGCTGATGTTTCCGGCATTGCCGATGGGCACAAAAATGGTTTTCCCGGCCAGATTCCAGTCATACCACTGGGCGCACTCAAAGGCGTAAGATTCCTGCCCCAGTATGCGCCAGGCATTTTTTGAATTGAGCAGGGCCACCCGGTAATTGTCGGCCAGGTATTCGACCACTTTCATACAATCATCAAACACGCCGGGCACTTCCAAAACCACCGCGCCGGAACCCAGGGGCTGCGAAAGCTGCTGCGGGGTGACCTTGCCTTGGGGCAGAATAACCACGGAGCGAATGGGGTCGCCCACATAGGCTGCGTACAAAGCTGCTGCAGCCGAGGTGTCGCCGGTGGAAGCGCAGACCGTCAGCACTTCAGACCAGCCGTGCCTGCGCACCAAAGCCTTGAGATAGCTAAAAGCGCAGGCCATGCCCCGGTCCTTGAACGAAGCGCTGGGGTTTTGCCCGTCATTTTTAAAGGCGAAATTGGCGTTAAGCTTACGCGCCAGGGTCGGCGCCGCCGGTATGACCGGGGTGTTACCCTCTCCCAGATAGACGATGTCCGGCTCGTCCACTACCGGAGCAATGAGCTCATAAAAACGAAAAATACCGCGCAAGGCCGGACGCTTGCTGGCCGCCCTGGCGTCAAAGCGTTCCCGCCAGACCTGCGGCGGAGTTTCCTGCAACAGACCGAAGCTGCGGTCTTCCAAAAGGAAAACCCCGCGACAGGCCGGGCAGGTATAGTGCAACTCGTCCATGGGCAGGGTCTTTCCACAGCCCAGGCAGGTATATTCGATATTGCCACGATATTGAGGAAAATCTTGCGCCATGGCTTTAAAATCCTTGCGGGCCGGTTTTACTGTTTTCAGATTCCTGCGCTTGACTACCGGCAAAATCCGGCGGCGGACAGCTCGGCCCGGCAGGCCGGGACTGGCTGTGTGTTTGTTCCGCAGGCTGCGCAGCCGCGCCTTCTGATTCTTCCGACAAATCCCGCTTTTGCCAGGGCTTTTCCTCACCGGCCATCAGCCGGACAATATTGCCGCGGTGGCTGTAAATCACCAGCACGGCGATGCAGGCCGCCATGATGATGTAGTCGAAATTACGGGTGAACATGCCGGATAAAATCAGCAACACCGGAATGGTGATTACCAGCACAAGCGAACCCAGGGACACATAGCTGGTGCGCTTGATTACAAACAGACACACCGCAGCAGCAATGATCAGGTGCACGGGCAGAATGACCAGGTAAATGCCGACCGTGGTGGCTACAGCCTTGCCGCCCTTGAATTTTAAAAAAACAGAAAAAAGATGACCGATAATC
Organism: uncultured Desulfovibrionaceae bacterium; assembly: GCA_964571105.1. GTDB lineage: Bacteria > Desulfobacterota > Desulfovibrionia > Desulfovibrionales > Desulfovibrionaceae > JAVBRZ01. The sequence goes on along the minus strand of CAZNBK010000012.1, from coordinate 12,378 downwards.
GCGGCCAGGGCGGTAAAACAGACCAGCGTGGGCACGGTTTTGGGCGAAAAAACCTCCGGCCAGGTCTGCGGCAGCACATACAGGGCTATGGCCACAGGGAGCGCACCCTTCAAGGCATCGAGGATTAACGTGAGCACGCCCCAGCCTGTGCCGCAAAGGCGGGCCACGTTGGTGGCTCCCACGTTGCCGCTGCCGGCTTCACGGATGTCGATCCGGCAAAACACCCGAGCAAGCAACAACCCAAAGGGAACGGAACCCAGCAAATATACAAATGCGAACCAGCTTATTTTAAGGGCCAGAGCCATAACTTCTACCTGTCCTTAACATTTATTACGCTTGAGATGCCCACTTACGGCGGGGCAAACCCCGCTTGGCGCTGTGCAGACCTCGCCCGTAGGACTGCCTGCTTGCGCACCGGCTGCTTAGCAGCTTAGGGCAACCGCAATCCGGATTATTCGTAAATAATGCTAAAATATTCCAACCGGGGCATCTCTCTCCGGGCCGCATATAATGTCTTATTCCGGCCATAAGGTAAAGAGTTAATCCCTGCCCGGAGGGCCTGTCGACCTACCCGTCCGGTCACAAAATGCTACTCGGCCTCGCGTACTTCCAAAATCTGAATGTCGTTGCTCACCGGATTGATTTTACCTACCCGCACCTGGCAATGCTGTCCGGCCTGGACCTTGTCGCCGAAAAGATTGCGCTTGCCGCGCAGAAGAATCTGAACCAACGGCAGCGACAAAAAAACAGCGGCATCATTTTCTTCCGTAACCACGGCCTCGTGCCAGGCTCTGTCGCCCTGCTGCTTAAGGTACAGCAGCTTCCAATAGCGCGGTCGGAAACGTTGCACCTGGGAGACCGCATCCAGCCTGGGTGCGAGCTGGCTGATGGCCTGCGCCAATTCTTCTTTTGACAAACGCGGCGCTCCGGTTTGCAAATACGACAGAAGCTGGCTTTCATTGAGCAAATCGCTATAACGCCGCAAAGGCGACGTAATTGTGGCATAAGCCGGACTGCCCACCCCGACGTGGCGGCGCGGAGTTACCGAAAGAGTTGCCTGGGGCAGCACCTTGACCACGCGGGCAATGTCGTGCGCTTCCTTCCAGATGCCGCAATACTCTGGGGGCACGGCCACATCCTGGGTCCGGTAGATAAGCGGCAGATCATGCTCCACAGCCCAGCCCGCAACCGCTTTATTGGCCAACAACATGATTTCGCCGATGATATTCTGAGAGCGCGAACTGTCCGCTGCCGCCGCCACCGTGACCACGGTTGCGCCATCCCGCTCCGCAAGCAAAATTTCCGGGTCGGCGCGCTCGATGATTACCGCCCCGCTTTTCAGGCGTTGCGCTTTCAATTTTTCCGCCAGCTCGTCGCCCAGCCGGATCATCGGCAGCCAGGGCTGAACCGGTTCGGCCAGCGGCGTATTTTTGCCGTTCAGCGCATCTTCACAGCCTTCATAAGTCAGATTGGCGACAATATTGACGCAGGCAAATAGCACATCCATTTCCCGCAACCGGCCTTCCTGGTCCACCTCAAGGCTGAGCGCCAGGGCCGGTCGGGGCTGGCCGCTTTTCAAGCTATACGCTTCTGTCCCCAAAACTTGCGGGAGCATGTGCAGCGTATCTTCTGGCAGATAGATGCTGCTGGCCCGGTGCATGACTGCCTTATCCAAAGCCGACTCAAACGGCCAGGCCAGAGCCGGGCAGGCAAAGGCCAGACGCACCAGATAGCCGCCATCTTCAAGGCGTTCCAGGCAGCAGGCGTCGTCAATATCCTGCGTGCTGGCCGCATCCATGGTAAAAAATGGAACATCCTGCCAATCCAAATATCTGTCAGAAGCACCGGAGTTTTCACAGATCTGCCCCCCCGCCGCGACCTGATTCACTTCTTCCGCAAAAGCAGCCGCCCAATCCGAACCGAGGGCATAATCGGCGCGGTCAAGCAGATAATTGTAGTGTTCCGGCAGCTTTCCCCAGGCTTGCAGCAAAAACAACGGC
>CAZNBK010000012.1:6484-10368 GCA_964571105.1 uncultured Desulfovibrionaceae bacterium | reverse complement strand
GCTCCTTCCAGAGGGCAGCAGACTCGCTGTCTTCCGGGTCTCTTAAACGGGTGCGCAGGAGCCGTTCCAGGCGCTCGACCGTCTCCGGACCGGGTTCGTCCGGCCTGTCTTTACGCCGCCGGGTATACACCTCCCACAACCCCTGAAGAAATTCGCGCCCGCCGTTGATCAGCCGTTCTTTTATGCGCACAGCCTCCTGGGCCGACTGCCGCCTTTCCACTTCATCCTCGGGGAAGATTTCAAAATCCGGCGGATTAAACCGAAAATGTACCTTGCAGCCCAAAAGGGCCCGGCCCACCGCAGCCACCTGATCAATATCCGGCTCGGCCCAAAGCAATTCCGCAAACCACTGGGCCGTGGCCTTGGACACTTCGCCTTCCGACATCTCCCACAATTGCATGGGGTCAAGGTTCTGCGCCGCAGCTTCCCGTCTGGCTTGGTGCTCTTCCAGGCAATGTTGAATGGCCTGGCGGTCGGCCAGCGTACTGTAATGCGGCCCGGACCAAGGCAATAACCTGCTGCGCGGCAAACGCGTTTCACGCCTGGTGATGGTCAACACGCGCAGGGCGTCTTTTTGTTCTTCCAAAACATACGCAGCCTGGGGCTTGTTGCCGAGCATAAACTCAACCACACTCCCCGCAGTGGGATATTGCACCTGGCCTGTAACTTTGCCCATAATTGCTGCTGCGACCTTTACCCCGCCCCGGCTGCCCGGGCGAAGGACTCGTTAAATTACTTTTGAGCGGGCTGCGCCGCCCATACCCTCAGGCAGAGGATAAATGCTAAAAGCTTTAGTGCTTGAACGAACGCTGCCCGGTAAAGACCATGGCCACTTGTGGGCTGGCCTCATTGACCGCAGTAATGACTTCGTGATCGCGCAGGGAACCGCCCGGTTGCGCTATGGCGGTCACGCCCTCGGCCATGGCCACATCCACGCCGTCCCGGAAGGGGAAGAAACCGTCCGAGACCAGGGCCGTGCCCTTAAGGCCTCCCTTGGCCTCCTTGGTTTTGGCTTCGATATCCTGAAGCGACGCAGCCAAAGCTGCATCCTGGCGGCTTTTCAGCTTGAGCTCGTATATGGACAGACCGTGTTCGGCAAAGGCCAGATTGTCGGCATACTTGGTATAAGCCTTATGAATGGCCAGCTCCACGCAGCCCACCCGGTCCTGCTCGCCGGTGCCGATGGCCACTGTGGCGCCGTCTTTGACGAAAATTACCGAATTTGAAGTCACCCCGGCTTCCACCGACCATGCAAAAACCAGGTCGTCCGCTTCCTGCTTGCCGGGAGAGCGGGCGATAACCGTAACCCCGTCCTTTTCCGCTTTGGCCGGTAAGAAATCAGCCGCGCTGCGGATACGGCTGATAAATGACTGCTGCACTATCAGACCGCCGTCACAGAGAGATTTGATTTCCAGAAAAGGCACTCCGGCCAGCTCTTCCAATCTCCCCAGGCCGGGCAAACGGAGAATGCGCAGGTTTTTGCGCTGCTTTAGGATATCCACCACGCCGTCTTCATATTCCGGAGCCGCCACCACTTCAAAATAAGCGGTATTGATCATTTCAGCCGCTTCGCGGGTCAAGGCCCGGTTAACCACCACCGCGCCGCCGAAAGCGGCAATGCGGTCGCTTTTGTAAGCTTTGTCCAGGGCCTCGTGGACAGAGGCGGTGGACCAGGCCGCGCCGCAAGGGTTGTTGTGTTTGAGTATCAACGCAGCCGGACGCCCGGTCATATACTGCAAAATGTTGGCCCCGTTATCCACATCGGTGAAATTGATTTTACTTGGGTGCTTTCCGGCCTGGAGCATGTGCTCTTCAGCCACCGCGGAGACAAGCCCCTGCCCTGCCCCGCGCCAGGTCAGGCCGCCCAGTTGAATTTCTCCTTGCAGCAGTTCGTACAGGGCCGCGGGCTGATCGGGGTTTTCCCCATAGCGCAGACCCAAAGTCTCCCCGCCCAAATCCCAGGTACGTTTCTTAAACCGCAGCTCCGTTTCGCCCAGGCGCAGGCTCAGGCTCTCGGGAAAAATATCCGTTTGAATGGTTTTATACATATCCTTCAACTGGGACATGGCGTTCTCCAATGCTTATTTTTTGGGGTTTTGCAAAGAATTGGGTCATAGCACAGGCTGGGCAAGTGTGCAATTTGCCTGATTCAGATCGGTTCATTTTTCCACCCACCCGGTTGCCCAAGAATTGCTTTGCGCCTATACTCTCATGTGTCATAAAAAAACGCCGGAAAATTTCCCGGCGTTAAGGAGTCTTGATTTTGGAACGCATGCTGCAAAAAATGGCCCGGCAACTGCGCGGCTTTGATGAAGCTTCACTAATGGAGCTATGGGAACACTACAGCCGCAAAGTCTCCCGTTTTGAACCCTCCCGGGAATGGGAAGAGGCGGTCCTGATTCTGGCCATGATCCAGGGCATGCGCTGGAAAAATCAATTATTCAACCACCATTGGTCGGAATCGTTGAAAACCGCGCCGCAACCGGGGTCGGAAGGCCAGCTGCCGGTTTTTTCCCTGCATGACCAACCCAAAGAAAGCTTACAGACCAGGCCAGCCGCCGCTGGTTCCTCTGACCCCGCCGAGACTGTGCGCCAGGAGCGGGGCAAGGTGCTCAGCTTCCGGCCGGTCAAGAACGACTAAGCCGTTCAGCACATAATAATAGTAGCGGACGCTTTCCACAAACTTTACCGCCTCATTGCCGCGGCAGGAGCCGTACTTGGCTTTGGCCGCATACTCGCTCCGCGCCAGCAAGGGGAAGACCTCTTTAACATTGGTCCAGGTGCTGCCGTCACCCTTAATGCTGCGAGCCAGGATAACCGCATCGGCCAGGTGGGCCGGACCCTGGTTGTATGAGGCCAAAGTGAAAAACCAGCGGTCCCAGAAAGACAGCTCATATTTTTCCAGCCCATCCCAAAGCTTACGCAAATAACGCGCCCCGCCGTAAATACTGCTGATGGGGTCGGTGCGGTTTACGCCCATGGCCGAAGCCGTGGCGCTGGTGAATTGCAGCAAGCCCGTGGCCCCGGTGGGGCTGACGGCCTGGGCGTTGAACTTCGACTCCTGAAAAATCACTGCCGTGAGCAGCAGAGGGTCCAGGCGGTATTGCTGCGAAGCCTTGGCAATGGCCTCGTTGTAGCGCTGCAACTCGTGCCCCAGGGCGGCCATGAGTTGCTCCAGTATCGGCGCGTTAACGCCCTTGGGCAAAAATCCGAAATACCGCTCTTCCAGATCTCTGAGCAGCCCGTTGGTTTCTTTGTCCTGCCAGAAGGCCGTCAGGGCCAGATCCGGCAATGAGCCGTTCTTGTTCCAGTACCAATGGTGATCGGTCTTGTCGCTCACGGCTTTGGCGCTGCTTTTTACGCCCAGAAAAAACGGGCGCATCAGGGCCGATGTAGTGGCATCAAGAAGGGCAGCATTGACCGCCCCATTGTCCAGATCGGCAAAGATATCATGGATATTGGGCTGCACTGCAGGGCCGGACTCCGCTGTTTTTTCCGAGTCTTCCGCTCCGGCTCTTTCCGGTAAGACCTCAGCCAGGGCCGGGTCGGACATGAGCAGGCGTTCGACCTGCGAGCCTTTTCTGGTAGACAGCAAGACCGCATGATTCTGGCGATACCCGGGGGAAGTGCCCAGGGATTCATCGTCAATTGCCGCCTCATCTGCGCCGAAACCGATGATCAGATCCACCTGCCCGGCCCTGAGCAGGGCATGGGCCTCGGCAAAGCTGACCACTTCGCGATTTTGCACGGCAAAACCGTAATCTTGCGCAAACCTGGCCAGTAAATCCTGTTCAAAACCGGGACCGAACGGTGAAAGCAAACCCATGAGGCGTTCGCGCGGCGGCTTGGCCACCCGCAAAATCACCGGCTCTTCGGTTGATTGG
>CAZNBK010000012.1:0-6474 GCA_964571105.1 uncultured Desulfovibrionaceae bacterium | reverse complement strand
TGTTTTCACCAGGGGCGTCCGGTAAGGGCACCAGTACGGCTGAATCTCCGCTTTGGAAGGGAGAGGCTGCATCGCGGCCCGACAGGAAATACCCGCCGATGCCTATGAGCAACAACACTAAAGCGGCAGCGAAAAACCGCTTCCCTGCCTGTGAACCAGGTCTTTGGAAAAAAATAGTCATAATTGGATTGGCGAATCTGAACGCTACGAGATACTTTGTTCTACCGGCGCGGCGATTCGCATGGCCGCATTAGGGAAAAGCGCAACCTGCCGTAAAAATGACAGGTCCGGTAAATCCAGCGCCTCCACAAATTGAAGCCGGAGCCTCCTTTTGGTTACTCTCCCCTCGCCAAACTTAATCACTCATGTCGCCGTGTAAAGCTTTCAAACTGCAAGAAGGAAACCAAACGGAGCATATCCCGTAGTGGCACCCGGCATTGCCCAGGTTTTTTTTTTCATATATTGGTTGAGGGCAATGTGTTAAGGATCAGGTACCGTGTTGACGCGTTTTCGCACAAGGAGCATGAAATGTCAAATCTGGTAATTATCGGTTCGCAATGGGGCGATGAGGGTAAAGGGAAACTGGTGGATCTGCTGTCTGCCGGGGCCAAATATGTTGTCCGTTTTCAGGGCGGCAATAACGCCGGGCATACCGTTATTGTGGGCGAAAAAAAATATATCCTGCACCTGATCCCCTCCGGTATTCTGCATGCGGATAAAATTTGCCTCATCGGCAACGGCGTGGTCATGGACCCGTCAGTGCTCTGCCGGGAAATCGATACCCTCAAGGACCAAGGCATTGCCGTGGGGCCGGAGCGGTTGAAAATATCCTATAAAACCCAGGTGATCATGCCCTATCATAAGGCCCTGGACCTGGCCCGGGAAAATTTTAAAGATCCGGATGCCAAAATCGGCACCACCGGTCGGGGCATCGGCCCCTGTTATGAAGACAAGGCCGCCCGGGTGGGCGTGCGCGCGGCTGACCTGCTGGATGTAGATCTGCTGCGCCTTAAAATTGAACGCGCCCTGGTGGAAAAAAATGCTCTGCTCACCGCGCTGTATCAAAGCTCTCCCCTAACCGTGGACGGGGTGCTGCAGGAAGTGATGGCCCACGCCGAGCGGCTCAAGCCTTATCTTACCGATGTGTCTTCCGTGCTTCAGGCCGCCGAAGCCGCCGGTGAAACCATCATGTTTGAAGGCGCCCAAGGCACCCTGCTGGATGTGGACCACGGCACCTATCCGTTTGTAACCTCTTCCAACGTGGTTTCCGGCAATGCCTCGGTGGGCAGCGGCGTTCGCCCGCAGGCCCTGGACCGGATTATCGGCATTGTTAAAGCCTATACCACCCGGGTGGGGGCCGGACCCTTCCCCACCGAACTGTTTGACGACACCGGCGCTTACCTGCAGCAAAAAGGCGCGGAAGTGGGCGCCACCACCGGTCGCAACCGGCGCTGCGGCTGGCTTGACCTGGTGCTCCTGCGCGAGTCTGCCCGGCTTAACGGCTTTACCGAACTGGTGCTGACCAAACTGGACGTACTCTCCGGACTGCCGGAGCTTAAAATCTGCACGGGCTATATGTACAAGGGCCAAAAACTGCTCTATCCGCCCCAGGTGGAAAACAGCCTGGCCGATGTGGAACCGATTTTTGAAACCCTGCCCGGCTGGACTGAAGATATCACTGAAGCCAAATGCCGCAGCAGCCTGCCGGAAAATGCCCGCAACTATATCGCCCGCATTGAAGACATTTTAGGCGTGCCGGTCAGCCTCATTTCCATCGGCCCGGACCGCGACCAGACCTTCAATTACGCATAAACATGGCCGCGCCAAAGACCAAAACTTCCTCTGCGCAGTCCGGACAAGACCAGGAACAACTGGACTTGTCCGGTCTGCGGGACTTGCTCGTGGAGCCCGCTTCCGCAGACTCCGGACATGACCCCCTGGGCGCGGTCCGTCCGACTCTACAGCAGCTGGGGGGCGACTCTGAACGGGAGCTGCCGCAATCGCTGCTCATGGAAGGCGGTACGGCTGATGTCCGCCTGGCCGCAGCCCTGTATTGGGCCGGAATTTTAAACTGTACCGGACGCCAGGCAGCGGCTTTGCCGGGTTTTATAAATAACCCGGCTGCGCCCTGCTGGGCCTGTCCGGCCTGCACCCGGCTTATCAGCGGGGCGCACAGGGATTTTTTTGTCCTGGACGGGCGGGAAAGCAGCCTGAAAATCGACCAGATCAGGGAAATCCGTAAGATCATCGGCGAGCCGCCCCGCGAAGACGGCAAGCGGGTAGTGGTGTTGGCTGAAGCCCAGCAGCTGACCGTTGAAGCCGCCAATGCCTTGCTGAAATCTCTGGAAGAACCCTGCGCGGGCACGGTCTTTGTGCTTACCGCGCCACAACGTGAACGCCTGCTGCCCACCCTGGTGTCCCGCTCCTGGGTGCTGACCCTGCCCTGGCCATATTCCGGCGAAGGGCTGCTCAATGAACCGGCGATTCAGGAATGGGGCGAAGCCTTGACGGTTTTTCTCAAAACCGGCCAAGGCTGGTTCAGCCGCACCAGCAGCAAGGGGGCCATGGACGCCGCCAAAATGAACGGTTTGATTGTATATTGCCGGGCAGCTTTGGCTGCATCCCTGCTGTTGCGCCAGCAGGCCGACGTGAGCCACCAGGCCGCAGGCCTTCCCTTGTCTCGCATTTTGGCCGAGCGCCTTGATCTGGCGCGCAGCCGCCGCCTGAACGAAGCCCTGGACATTTGCGAGCAATCTCTGGCCAATACAATCAACCCCGCGCTTCTGGCCGACTGGCTGGCCACCCGCCTGTTTGTCTGGTTGGAAGAAACCCGCCGCAAGTCCAAGAACCAAGGCTGAGTCCAGGCCATGATCAGGCAATACTGCGCTTTGGCTTAACCGCAAGGCAACGATCTCTAATTTTTGAAAGAAATTGAGATATCTGGCAACCCACAACCGGGGTTAAGGAAGGCTGGGTCTGGGAAGTGAAACCATAAGGCCCTCAGGTCCTTATGGTTTCATCCCCCAAATTTTAATTCCGGCAATCGCGACAAAAGCCCTCGAAAAACACCGTTGTTGCAGTTACGGTGAAGTCGGGCACATCGGGCTGAATTTCCGGCAATGCTTCGGCGGGTATATCAAAAATCCGACCACAGGATTTGCAGGAAGCGTGGTGGTGGGTTTCAACACAGCCGTCAAAACGCTTGATATTGCCGTCAATGTGCAGCTTGAGAATTGTCTTGTTGCCGGCCAAGTGCTCCAGGTTACGGTACACCGTGCCCAAGCTGATACGGGGCAAGCGCTTGCGCACGATCTGATACAACTCGTCAGCCGTGGGATGGCTATTAAGCTGGCGCAGTTCTTCCAGGATGACCATCTGTTGAATAGTCATTCTGCTGGCAGGAGTGGAATCCTTTTCCATAAAAAAACCTCAATTATATCCCCTGCTTTCCTCCGCTGTAACAGCGCGCCAGGCAAGGGGGGTAAGTTAATAATCTACGCAATATATTATCAGTAATAGTTACTGATTGTCAAGTCTCAAAACCATCTCAGCACACTGTTTGAAAGCAATAAGGCATGCAGATTGATCGCCCGGGGGCGTTAACCCCGGCAGGCAAGTAAAGCTTCGGCCAGCCTGAAATCAAGCTCTGTATCAATGTCCAGAGAGCGTTCGGCGGGCATAACATAGGCCACGGTGTCCGGGCTCACAAACGTCTGTTTCTGCCTGAGCCAACCGGTTTCAGCTACATATACCGCGCCGTTGAGCGCATACACGGCGGGCATGTCCTGCCGTCTGGCGGGCATATCCCCGTACATGGGCTCAAGACCGCTCTGTTGGTTAAGGGAAAACATCCACCAGGGCTTATGCTTCGGCTCGGTAACCGAAACACAGGCCGGGGCCGCACGATCCAAGCACAGTTCCAGGGCGGCGCGGATATCATCGGCTGTGCGCAACGGTGAAGTGGGTTGGAGCAGCACCACATAGTCGTATTTTTCCGGCAGGGCATCCAGGGCATGCAGCACCGGCGCAATACCCGGCGTATCGTCCCGGGCCAGCTCTTCAGGCCGGACAAAGGGCGTTTGCGCGCCGTAAGACCGGCTGATTTCCAATATCGTCTGATCTTCCGAAGAAACAATGATTTTGTCCAGATACGACACTTCGCGGGCCGCCGCAATGGTCCAGGCGATCAACGGTTTTCCGGCCAGGGGCTTGATGTTTTTGCCCGGCACGCCTTTGGAGCCGCCCCGGGCGGGAATCGCCGCCAAAACACTTTTACCGGCGATCATGCAAACACCTCGGCATATTCGGACCGGGCCCGGTTCAAATCTTCGGGACGCCCGATATCCAGCCAATACTCGCTAATGGGATAAGCTGCCGTGCTCAGTCCCTTGTTCATCAGTACCGAAAACAAATCGGTCATGTTCATGAACCCGCCCGAGCCGACTTCCGCACGCAGGATATTCAGGGCCTGCGGGGACAAGGCATAGATGCCGCCGTTCACGAAATCCTTGCGCACCGGCTTTTCTTCAATGGCAGTGAGCCGGTTGCCCTGGGTTTGGATAACTCCGTACGGCACCTGCATGGCATATTCGCGCACGCCCATGGTGGCCGCAGCTGCGTTCAGATGATGAAAATCCAAAAAACCGGAGTAATTCAGCGTAGTCAGCACATCGGCATTGCTCACCAGGCAGGGCAGGTGGGGGATATCCGGCAGCAGGCTCAGGGCCCCGGCGGTGCCCAAAGGATGCGGTTCCTCAATATAGCGGATATTGGCCCCATGCCTAGCGCCGTTGCCGAAATAATCGGCAATGGCCTCAGCTTTGTAATTGACGGAAATGAAAAAATTATAAAAGCCGCAAGTTAAAAACCGTTCCAAAATAATTTCCAGAACCGGTTTGCCGCCTACTTCCAACATGGGTTTCGGCGTGTTTTCGGTCAAGGGACGCAAGCGCATTCCCTGCCCACCGGCCATGAGCACCACCCAATTTTCCCGCGACGGCGTGGTCATGACCTCGGTAACGGTTTTCAGGCCAACCAGACAGCCCGCCGCATCCACCACCGGCAGGTGCAGAATGCTGCGTTCGGTCATGAGCGCAGCCAGATGGGCATTGCTGTCCGAGGGCTTGGCCGTGAGAATGTCGCTGCGCATCAGGGCGGTAACCGAGTCGGTCAGGGTTATCCCTTTCAGCAAACCCCGCCGCAAATCACCGTCTGTGACAATGCCGAGAAGCTTGCCGTCATCTGCCGCCACCAGAACTATGCGCGAACCGGTGCTGTTCAGGCTTTCCGCCGCATCCGCCACGCTGGCGGAAGAAGGGACCAGGGATTTTTTCCAATCTTTCATAAGCAATCTTCCCAAGGCTACAGCTCGATTAAATCATCCACATAAAAGGCGCGCAAAGCCCGCTGCCCCAGTACCTCATCCCAACGCGCTGCGGAAATGCCCGAACCCGGACGTTTGGTGGTCAGGTTTTCAGCGCTGAACACCTCGCCGGCCTTGATATTTCTGGCAGCCACAATGCTTTTGCGGGCAATGACCATATTGGGAATTTCCGAAGGCGTGGGACTTTTCTCCGCGCTGCCCAGCATGATTTCAATGCGCCGAAGGCTGGCAATCATGGTGGCCAGCTCGTCCGGGAGCAAAGAAATTTTATGATCCGGGCCGGGCAACTGCCGGTCCAGCGTAAAATGCTTTTCAATAACCACAGCACCCATGCCTGCTGCGGCCAGGGCGGCCTCCAAGCCCAGGGTATGGTCCGAATAACCGACCCCTGCCGTTTGCGGAAATGCCTCCCGCAACGTGAGCATGGCTCTGAGGTTTACATCCGCATCCGGCGTAGGATAACCGCTGTTGCAGTGCAGCAGGGTCAGCCCGGCAGGGTCCAGCCCGGCGGCGGTGAGCACGGCCACGCTGTTGCGCACATCGTCCAGGGTGCACATGCCCGTAGACAGGATAACCGGTTTGCCCAACGCGGCGATGCGCCGCAAATAGGGCACGTTGTCCACTTCGCCGGAGGGAATTTTGTAGCGCTCCATCCCGAGTTGCTCCAGCAGGGAAATGCTGACCTGATCAAAAGGCGTGGACATGAATTCGATGCCCGCTGTTTTACAGTGAGCCATGAGTTCGGCATGGGCCACGTGATCAAGCTCCAGCTTTCTGAGCATGGAGACCTGATCCTGGGCGCTGCCGGATTGTGCGTCTTTCTGGTATTCGGCCCGTTGCGCCAGACGTGAGGCCAGGGCCTCAGCCCGGAAAGTCTGAAACTTCACCGCATCGGCCCCGGCTGCCTTGGCCGCGTCTATGAGGCGGCGGGCCAGGGCAATATCGCCGTTATGGTTTACCCCGGCTTCGGCAATGATGAAAATTCCGCTCATATTCCTCAACTGTTTTCGGTCATTTGCGAGAAAGCGACCCCCGCCAGAGCATGTGCCGATCAGACTTTTTCAAGTGTTAAATGTTCTGGTTCCGGTCGA
>CAZNBK010000011.1:0-17466 GCA_964571105.1 uncultured Desulfovibrionaceae bacterium | reverse complement strand
CCATGACCAAAAAAGAGCGCCACGACCCCAAAATGCTTAACGGCAGCCGTCGGCAGCGCATTGCCAAGGGTAGCGGCGCCACGGTGCAGGAAGTCAATGAGCTGATGAAGCGCTTTGAGCAAATGCGCGAAATGATGAAGCGCATGGCCGGAGGCGGTGGTTTCGGCGGCGGAATGCCCGGCCTGGGCGGCGGAATGCCCGGCATGGGTCCCGGTTTTGCACCGGGCATGGGCGGCGGTTTTGGCGGAGGAGGCGGCCAATCCAAAACCGACAAAAAGAAGAAGCAAAAAGACCGCAAGCGTGAGCGCCAGAACCGCAAGCGCCGCTAAAGCGCTTAATATTTGAAAAGCCTGGTCGGCACATAGAAAAGCGCGGAAAGGACATGTTTTTTGCTATACAGCCTTGCCGCGAGACATAATTATCCTTACTTTGTTAGTATCCGGCTGGGTAATTTTCAGTCGGGCCTGGCGGGTAAGTCGGGACAATGCACATGGCTGCTGCAGAAAAGGGCAAACTGTGAAATAATGGTTGAATATCGAACAAAATTATTATAGTTGCACCTTTCCGGGCATTGCTATAAACTTACGAAATTGGAGTAAAAGTATAATGGCTATTAAGATCAGACTTACCCGTATGGGCAGCAAGAAAAAACCGTCTTACCGCATCGTGGCCGTCAACAGCGAAACCCGCCGTGATGGCCGGCCGTTGGAATTTCTGGGCTTTTACAATCCCATGACCGACCCCATCGAGCTGAGTGTGGATAAAGACAAAGTGCAGAAATGGCTGGACCGTGGGGCCGAGCCGTCCGACACCGTGCGCAGCCTGATAAAAAAAGCTGCGCAATAATTGCTCCTCCTGTGACCGCGCAGGGGGCTGCCAACTCGCATGAGGGTTAGTGTTATGAAAGAGCTGGTTGAATATCTTGCGAAATCCCTTGTGGACAACCCGGATGAAGTTGTGGTCACTGAAGTGGAAGGCGAACAGACCTCCGTGCTGGAATTGAAGGTCGCCAAAGAAGACCTGGGCAAAGTAATCGGCAAGCAAGGCCGTACCGCCCGGGCCATGCGCACCATCTTGAGCGCCGCTTCCACCAAAGAAAAGAAACGCTGTGTTTTGGAAATTTTAGAATAGGGCGCTGCCCTGCCGCGCCATGAGTCAGTTCATAGCCGTAGGGCGGATTACAAAACCACACGGTATCAAAGGGGAAGTCTGCGTCGATTTTTACGCAGATTCCCCTTCTATTTTGGGCGACACTGTCTTTCTGGAAACCGGCAAGGGCGGTCGCTCCGCCTATGGATTGAAAAACGCCCGTTTCCATCACAGCCGCCTGCTCCTGACCCTGGAAAATATTCCTGACCGCAATGCTGCGGAACTTTTGCGCAACGCTGAAATTGTGGTGCCCCGCTCCCGTTTGCCCAAGCTTGCCGACGGTGAAGTATACCTGTTTGACTTGCCCGGCTACACGGTCATCCTCAGTGAAAACAACGAGACTCTGGGGGAAATTGACGCCGTGGACCTGTCTTCCGGGCAGGAAATCTGGCGGATTATCACCCCGGACGGCAAAGAAGTGCTGTTTCCGGCTGTGCCGGAATTTGTGGAAGCCATCGATGTTGAAGCCCGCACCGCGCATATCAGCCCGCCCCCGGGTCTTCTGGATATCTACCTTTGATTTTCGCCGCCCGCAGATCATAAACACCCGCCATGCACATCAACCTGGTTACCCTTTTCCCGGAATACTTTACTTCCCCGCTGTCCTGCGGGTTGATGTCCAGGGCCCGCGAAAAAGGACTGGTTGATTTCAATTTATACAATCCCCGCGATTATGCCGACGATAAACACCGCACTGTGGACGACAGCCCCTATGGCGGAGGGCCGGGCATGGTCATGCGCTTGCAGCCCCTGGTCGACGCGTTGCGTAATATTGCTGCGCCGGGGCGCATTCTGCTCATGGCTCCGGCCGGGCAGGCCTTCAATCAGCCCATGGCCCGCGAGCTGGCTGCCGAGCTTGTGTCCGGTCGGCCCGTTACTCTGATCAGCGGGCGTTATGAAGGCATTGACGCCAGGCTGCTGGAGCTGTTTCCCATCACCCCGGTTTGCGTGGGCGATTATGTGCTCAACGGCGGCGAAGCCGCCAGCCTGAATATTATTGAAAGCGTCTGCCGCCTCTTGCCCGGCTTTATGGGCCATGAGGACTCCGGCGAGGAAGAGAGCTTTTCGCATGGCTTGTTGGAATATCCTCATTTTACCAGGCCGGAGGTGTTTGCGGACCTGGCCGTGCCCGAAGTGCTGACCTCGGGCAATCACGCTCTGATTGCCAAGTGGCGGCGTGAAAAGTCACTGGCTGCCACCCGGCAATTACGCCCCGAGCTGCTTGCCGAGGCCGACCTGACCCAAAAAGACCTGACTTTTCTGCGTGAGCAGCCCCAACCTTCCCTGGGCCGCAATTTATACGTGGCCCTGGTTCATTACCCGGTTTTGGGCAAAGACAAAAAACCCCAGACCGTGTCTTTGACAAACCTCGACATTCACGATATAGCTCGCTGTTCCTGCTGTTACGGCCTGGGCGGATATTTTATTGTCACGCCGCTGGCCGACCAGCAACGGTTACTGCACGAGCTGGTCAGTCATTGGACCACGGGTCCGGGCAGCCGCAGCAACCCTGACCGGGCCGAAGCCCTCGGGCTGGTCAGCGGAGTGGACAGCCTGGACGAGGCCTGCGCGCAAGTGAAAAACCGCACCGGACAGCAGCCCCTGCTTCTGGCCAGCAGCGCCCGCCCGGAAGGCAGCCTGCCTTATTCGGCAGTGCGCGCAGCGCTGGCAGAACGCCCCGTATTGCTGCTGCTCGGCACCGGACATGGCCTGGCCAAAGAAGCCCTGGCCAAATGCGACGGAACCCTGCGCCCCATACGCGGCGCGGGCCACTACAACCACCTGGCCGTCCGTTCCGCCGCCGCCATCATCCTGGACAGGATTTTAGGCGATTGGCATTGACAAAATCCGCGATACGGGATAAGCGAACCGCTCACGATGTCTGACGAGCGAAATAAAATTTTCTCAGACTGGAGAAGAAAATGAATCTGATCAAAAAAATTGAAAGCGAACATTTACGCTTGGACCTGCCCCAGTTCCGCGCCGGGGACACGGTTAAAGTATTTATGCGTATTATCGAAGGCGAAAAAGAACGCATTCAGATGTTCCAGGGCGCGGTTATTCGCGTGCGTCGCGGCACCACTGATTCCACCTTCATGGTTCGCAAAATTTCCGACGGCGTGGGTGTGGAGCGCATCTTCCCCATGAACTCCCCGTTCATCGAACGCGTGGAAGTGGTTACCCTGGGCGCTGTCCGCCGTAGCCGCCTGTACTATCTGCGTAACCTCAAGGGTAAGGCTGCCCGCATCAAAACCAAGACCAACTGGTAAACCAGCCGGTCTGCCAAAATCTACGAATATTGACAAAACCGGTGTCCTCCCAAGGACACCGGTTTTGTCGTGTTTAAATTCAACCTAATAGAGCATTTTCGCTTTGAGATTGTCGTAACGAGGGAATGAATCCCGCCTGACGCCCTGCGGACCTCATCCGTAACATTCGCTTGCCCGCAATATTTATGGCTGTTCACAGGTTTACTTTGTAAACAGTCTCAGACTATAATTCCGCATCATGCCAAAACCGAAAAACATCCAGACCACACCCCCTATCGGGGTTAAGGAGGATGGGGGCCTGGGGGAAGGTGACCTTATCGAATACCTTTCGGTTCGCCATCCTGGCTCACACTCAAGGATCGCTATGCAAAAAACGTGGTTTTTGCATGCTCCCCTGCGGGGCTCCGCCATCCTGGCGGATACGCACTCAACTCCAACCGGGGTTAAGGAAGATGGGGGCCTGGGGGAAGGAACCTCAAGGGCCTCAGGTCCTTGTGGTTCCTTCCCCCAGCACTCCGCCCCCAGACTCTCCTGCCCGCCGGAGCGCCTGGCCTGGGCCGGGGTGGACGAAGCCGGGCGCGGCTGTCTGGCCGGGCCGGTGGTGGCGGCTGTGGTTGTTTTGCCGGTGGATTATGATTTGCCGGATCTGGCCGATTCCAAAAAACTAAAGCCCGGCACCCGGCAGGTACTGGCCGTGCGGATCAAGGAACAGGCCCTGGCCTGGGGCATCGGCCTGGGCACGGTGGAAGAAATCGACAAGCTCAATATTTTACAGGCCACTTTTCTGGCCATGGGCAGAGCTGTGGCCGCGCTGTGCGGCAGACGCCCGGGCCAACACCTGCCCGGTCTGCTCATTGACGGCAATCAACGCCTGCCCGCGCATATCTGCGAGGATTATCTGGCGCACCTGCCCGGCCTGGGGCAGGAAACCCTGATCAAGGGCGACGGCCGCATTCCGTCCATTGCCGCAGCGTCCATTCTGGCCAAGACCCATCGCGACCGGCTCATGGAAGCTCTGGCCCGGCGCTACCCCGGATACGGCCTGGAGAGTCATAAGGGGTACGCCACCAAGGTGCATTACGCGGCTCTGGCCGAATTGGGGCCGTGCCCGGCCCACCGCCTGACCTTTGCCGGAGTGCTCAGGCCGTCCAAGCCCGTGGCCGCGCAGCAATATTCCCTGCTGGGCGGGTGCGAGACATGAGCGCGCAGGACACTGGCCGGGCCGGTGAGGATTTCGCCGTTGCCCATCTGAAAAAGCAGGGCTATAAAATTTTGGAACGCAACTGGCGCAGCGGTCCGCTGGAGCTGGACATCATTGCCGCCTATAAGGGCGAGCTGGTGTTTGTGGAAGTAAAAACTCGCGCCGCGCATGGGCTTACCGCGCCGCATGAGGCTTTGACCCAGCAAAAACAGGAACGCCTGTGCCGGGCAGCGGCTCAATATTTAAGTATTACTGAAAACTGGGAGCAGCCCTGCCGTTTTGATTTGATCAGCGTTCGGCAAACCCCGGACAAGACCTTCAGCCTGGAGCATATTCCCCATGCCTTTGACTTCAGCCCGGCTTTGGCTGGTGGCCACGCCTCTTGGCAACCCTGGTGATCTGTCGCCCCGCGCCGTTGAAATACTCACCCGCGCGGCGGTAATCCTGGCCGAGGACACCCGCCGGGCAGGCTCGCTACTGGCCCAGGCCCTGATCACCCCCAAGCGGCTGCTCAGCCTGCACGAGCACAACGAGACCGAGCGCCTGCCTCAGGTAATGGACTTGTTGCAGACCGGGCAGGAAATCGCCCTGATCTCGGATGCGGGCATGCCGGTGCTCTCCGATCCGGGCTACCATCTGGTCAAGACTTGCCGTGAAGCGGGCTGTGCGGTTTCCTGCGTGCCCGGCCCCTGCGCCGAGGCCACGGCGGTGGCAGCTTCCGGGCTACCCCCTGTCCCATATATTTTTCTTGGCTTTCTGCCCCGCAAGGCCGGGGATATTCGCCGGGCTCTGGAGCCATATGCCCGTTTGTCGGCCACGCTGGTTTTTTTCGAACGCAAAGACCGGGTCCGGGCCACACTGGATATCGCCAATGAAATTTTAGGCGGTCGCGACGTATGCGTAGCCAGAGAAATGACCAAGACCTATGAGGAATTTTTGCTGGGCCGCAGCGATGACCCCACCTTTTGCAGCCAGGAACTGCTGGGCGAGATCACCGTGGTTGTCGGTCCGCCAAAGGCAACAGCCCGCAGCAGCGCTGAGGATATTCTGGAGCTGGCCGCCAAGCAGGATAATCTCCCGCCCAAGGCTCTGGCCAAGCAAATCCAGGAACACAGCCACGGCTGGAGCGCCAAAGAAATTTACGAATTGCTGCTGCGCCATAAATCCGGCTGAAACCGGACAAACACTGCCGAGAAAACAAACAGGCCGCTGAACAGAGAAGAGCAAAACGTTCAGCGGCCTGGTTATTACGGCGCAGGCTCAGGGGGGGGAAGAGAGCCTGAGCGCCTTCCGGATTATCACCGGAAATGTTTTTTAAATTGCAGGGTGATGTAATTCTTTAGCGCAGTTTCCCAATATATCATTTCAAGGCTAAAAATACGCTAAAGCCCCTGCTTTTCACGCCAAACCAGCTTATTTCACAACATTCCTCGCGCCTTCACCGCTTAAGATCCGCCCGGCCTCAAGCACAGACAGTTCCCGCAGGGTGTTGTTGGTCTGATCAGAGCGCCAGGCCACATGCGGCGTGATGATCACGTTTTCCAGGCCAATGAGCGGGTTACCGGCTTCCGGCGGTTCATGGGTGAGCACATCCAGGGCAGCGGTCTGCACTTTGCCGGAAACCAGCGCATCGCGCAGGGCAGGCTCGTCAACAAGTTTGCCCCGCCCGGTGTTTACCAGGGTAAAGCCCGGTTTAACCAGCGCGAGCAATTTGGCGTTGACCATTTTTTCGGTTTCCGGAGTGGCCGGAATATGCATGGAGACCACATCGGCCTGGGAGAAAAGCTCATCCAGGCTGCTTACCGGCGTAACCCCAAGCGCGGCAGCCGCATCCTTGTTCATGAACGGGTCATAAGCGATAATCTGCGGGAATATCGAACCCGCCTTGCGGGCCGTCAATTGCCCCAGGCGTCCGAACCCGGCAAAACCTAGAACTGTGTCCGCGAATTTTTTGGATGCCGGACACTTGGTCACCTCCCAGACGCCGCTGCGAATCTGGCGGTCATAGTCGGGGATATGCCGCAGAGCGCTCAAAATCAGGGCCAGGGCGTGGTCCGAGACCTCTTCCAGGCAATAGTCGGGAAGATTGACGACCACCAGCCCCTTTTTTCTGGCCGCGTCCATATCAATATGGTCCATGCCCATGGTCTGGGTGACAATAAACTTGCAGCGGTCAAACTGCTCCAAAGTTTCCCGGTCCAGGGGCGACAGCTCGGAAATGATCAGGCCATCGGCTTCGGGCAGCAGCTTGAGCATTTCCGCCTTGGAGCGGGCCTCAAGGCAAATAACTTCCATACCCGGCCAATTGGCTTTGAGGATGCCTGCCTCAAAACCCAGACCTTCTTCATGCCAGGGGGCATGCCACAAGAGCGTGAATTTATTCATAACTACCAGCCTTTTGTTTTTTACTTTTCCGGATGCAGCAGCATGCGCGCGTCAGCCACAGCCAGTCCGCCTTTGGAGGCAAACACGGGGTTAAGATCCACTTCAGCCACTTCGCGCAGTTCCGCCACCAGGTACGACAGACGGCTGACCGCCTGGGTCAGAGCCTTGAGGTCAACCCCCTGCCTGCCGCGCACGCCTTGCAGTAATGGGAAGCCCTTGATTTCCGAGATCATGCGCGAGGCTTCCGGCTCATTGACCGGAGCCACCCGGAAAGCCACGTCCTTCAATACTTCCACAAAAATACCGCCCAGGCCGAACATGACCGTGGGGCCGAAAGTGGAATCATGGACTGCACCGATGATGCACTCCACATCTCCGGAGAGCATGGGGGTGACCATCACGCCGCGGATATCGGCATCGGCCTTATAAGCGCGGGCATTATCCAGCAGTGTTGCATAGGCTGCCCGGGCGGCGTCCTCGGAAGCGATATTTAAGAGCACGCCCTTGGCCTCGGTTTTATGCACAATATCCGGGGAAACAATTTTCATGACCGCTTTGCCGCCACCCAGGCTGCTGAACAACCGGGCCGCTTCATCGGCGCTGCCGGCCAGGCCGTGCGCCGGAAGATCAAAGCCATAGGCCTTGAGCACGTCTCTGGCTTCGGTTTCCAGCAGGCTGCCCCGCTTCTCCGCCCGGGCAACGTCAATGATGGCCCTGGCCTTGCTGATGCGTTCTGCGGGCATTTGCGGGGGCACAGCCGCGCTTTCTTCTTTGATTCTGGCCTTGAAGTCCTGGTAGCTGATCAGCGCGCCCATGGAACGCATGGCCGCGTCAATGGTCCCGTAAACAGGGAAGCCGTGATCCATAATATACTGCAAACTGTCCGGGCGCTGCGGCTGGTAGATGGACTGCATGAGCACCGGCTTGTCGGCCTTCTTGGCGCGCTCCACCAAGCTTTCGGCCACGGCCATCTCCAGGGCGTAAAACTCTTCGGACAGGTCCTTGTAGCCGCCGTACAGGCCGACAATAACCAGGCCGTCCACATCTGGATCGGCCAGCAGCACTTCGGCGCAGCGGTCAAACACCCACATGTCCGCTTCGGGCGTGCCGGCCAGGTCCACGGGGTTTTTAATCGGGCAGTGCGGGCGCAGGATGGCCCGCAGTTTTTCCTGGGTGGCCTCGGACAACACCGGGGCTTCAAAGCCATAACGCTCGGCCAGGTCCGTGGCCATAACCCCGTGCCCGCCGCCATCGGTGAGAATGGCAATGCGCTTGCCTTTGGGAGGCTTGCAACGGGTAAAGGCCTCGGCTGCGTCCAGAAGCTCGTTGGGCGCTTCCACACGGATGACCCCGGCCTGTTTCAGGGCGGCATCAAAAACCTTCTCGCTTCCGGCCAAAGAACCGGTATGTGAGGCTGCCGCGCGCACTCCGGCCTCGCTGCGTCCGATTTTAATGGCTACCACGGGCTTGTTCAGAGACGCCTGCCGGGCCTGCTCGAGGAAACGCCGCCCGTCTTCTTCCGAAGACACGCGCAGGCCCTCCATATACAGCAGGATTACTTTGGTGCCCTCGTCCTGGCCCACGTATTCCACAAAATCATGGAAACGCAGATCGCTCTGGTTGCCGATGGTGGCCCAGCAACTGTAGCCCAGTTTGCGCATCTTGGCGTTGAAGTTGATATCAATGCCGAAGTTGCCGCTTTGCAGCACCAGGCCCATGTCGCCCTTGTCCAGGTCAATGATGCTGGCGTTTAAGCTGGGCGCCGCGCTGAACATGCCCATGCAGTTGGGGCCCATGATACGCATGCCGTGCTTTGCGGCGGTTTCGACGATTTCACGCTCCAGGGCTTTGCCCTCTTCGCCGGTTTCGCCAAAGCCGGTAGCCACCAGAATGCCGCACTTAACGCCTTTTTTTCCACAATCTTCCACCACGGGCAGTATATACTTGGGCGCAATGCCGATGATGGCCAGATCGACCTCGCCGGGCACATCCAGAATGGAGGCATAGGGCTTATGCCCCATGATTTCATCGGCGGCGGTACGTGAAATCATATACAATTCGCCGGTAAAACCGTTGTCCACCAGGCTTTTGGCAGTCCAGTAGCCGTATTTTTTGGGATCGGAAGAAGCCCCGATCAGGGCCACACTCCTGGGCCGGAACAATGGAGTTAAATCAGACATGGCAGTAAACCTTTGGGTTAAGATTACATTCAGTTTAACGTTTAACCTTAGCGCATTTTCACATTGAGATTGTCGCCCGCAGCAGGCTTTGCCTGCGCCGCTGCACAAGCTTTATGCATAAAACTCTACTCAATGACGCCGATGGCCACATCCGGGCAGACCACGCGGCAAATATTGCAGCGAATGCATTTTTCCGGGGCAATCTGCTCCACATAGGCATAGCCCTGGGCATTCAAGGTCTGGCCGATGGCCAGAGTCTGTTTGGGGCAGGCGGCTACGCACAGACCGCAGGACTTGCAGCGGAATTCCGCAATGTACAGTTTTTTATTGCCCTTGCTCATGATTGTGCTCCTTTTACTGCGGTCAAGCCTTTTTTCAGGGCCGCCAGGTTAAGCTCCAGCAAGGCCGCTTTCTTCGTGCCCATGGTCTCGCGCAGCGCTTCGGCAACCGAGGCTTCCTTGAGCATGCCGGTCAGCTCAATTACCGCGCCCAGCATGATAATGTTGGCGCAACGCACATTGCCCAATTCCTGGGCCAGTGCCGAAACCGGCACGGGAATCTGTTCGATATCGTCTCTGCTCTGCACTTCATCCACCAGGGAGCTGTTGTAAAACAAACGCCCGCCCGGCTTCACATCGCCCAAAGACTGGGCATACATACTCTGGCTTAAGCTCACGGCCACATCGGCATCGGACTCCACCAGGGGGTTGCCGATGGGCTGGTCGGAAATAATCACAAACCCGGTGGAATCGCCGCCTCGCTGCTCGATACCGTAGGTCTGGGTCATTACTACTTGTAAGGATTCCTTGATGGCCGCAAGACAGGTCAACTTGGCCATCAACGCGGCGCCCTGGCCGCCTGATCCGGAAAATGCACATTTATATCGCACGGTCTTACTCCAATTCGTTTTTAAAAATCTGCGGCTTGAAATAAGCCAAAGCTTCCTCTGCGCACCAGGCATAGGCGTCGGGCACATTCTTGCGCAAGCCCGTGGGGCAGGGCACGATTACTTCCACATAGGCAAAGCCCTTGCCCTGAATCTGGCATTCAAAGGCCTTGCGGATGCTTTTGGCGGCTTTCTGAATGCTCTGGTGGTTAACCACGCTTTCCCGGGCCAAATAGGCCACGCCCCGCATTTCCCGCATCATCTCCGGCACCAGCAGAGGATAGCCGTGCACATCCACATCGCGTCCCTTGGTGGTGGTGGAGGTGACCTGCCCGGCCAGGCTGGTGGGCGACATTTGCCCGCCGGTCATGCCGAACACGAAGTTGTTGACCATGATGCAGGTCAGGGGCAGGCCGCGGTTGGCCGCATGCATTATTTCACCAAGACCGATGGCGCTCATGTCGCCGTCGCCCTGGTAAGTGTAGACGATGTTCTCCGGCAAACCCGTTTTGAACCCGATGGCCACAGCCGGAGAGCGGCCGTGCATGGCTTCAATGGCGTCGATATCCAGGTAGTGATGTGAAAAACCTCCACAACCGATGCCCACCACGGCAGTGGTCCGTTCCTTGATGCCCAGGCTTTCAATGGCCTCGGCCACCAGGCGGGTAACAATGCCGTGCCCGCAACCGGGGCAATAGCTGTAGAGTTTGTCAAAATAAAAAGTATCGCCGTAATATTCCGCTAAACTTTGCATATCTATTCTCCAGCCAGCAGTTTTTCAGCTTCCGCCGTCATTTCCGCCAGAGTGCGCATGGGCACGTCGCCGCCGGTCTTGCCGAGGAAATGCACCGGCACCCGGCCATTAACCGCCAGGCGGACATCATCGATCATCTGCCCGTGGTTCATTTCCACCACCAGGATGGACTTGAGCGATGCGGGCAGTTTCTCAAAGGCATTATCCGGGAAAGGCCAGAGCGTAATGGGCCGGATGTAGCCGACCTTCTTGCCCGCAGTCCGCAAATTGGTTACCAGGTCGCGGCACATGCGCCCGTGAATGCCAAAAGCGACTACAATCAGTTCCGCGTCGCTCACGCCCTCTTCTTCCCAGAGTTGCTCCTTGGCCTTGATCTTCTCGCATTTGACCCGGATGCGCTCGTTCATCTCTTCACCCTGCGCGTGGGTATAGCTGCCGGTGAGCAGGAACCGCTTGGAGTGGTCTTTGGTGCCGCTGTAACGCCAGCCCGAAGTGTCAAAATCCGCGCTGTAGTCGTGCGGCTCGTCAAAAGTGGCCGATTCGGTCATCTGGCAGGTCATGCCGTCAATGACGAACAGCACCGGATTGCGATAGGTATAGGCGAGTTGCACGGCCTTGGGCATCAAATCCACAATTTCCTGGCCGCTGCACGGGGCCAGAACGATATTGCGATAGTCGCCGTGCCCGCCGCCGCGCGTGGCCTGATAATAGTTGCTCTGTGCGCCGATGATGTCGCCGTCGCCCGGTCCCACGCGCATGGCGTCCAGAATGATGCAGGGCAGCTCGCCCCCGGCCATAAAAGACATGGTCTCCTGCATCAGCGACATGCCCGGCCCGGATGTGGAGGTGGCCCCCAATTTGCCGGTGCAGGCATACCCGGCCAGGGCGTTGGCCACGGCCAGCTCACTTTCCATCTGGACCATGCGCCCGCCGAAATCGGGCAATCTGACCGCTGACCAGCGCATCACGTCCGTAGCCGGTGTGATCGGGTAAGCAAAGTGGCAGCTTACCCCGCACCGGATCATGGCCTCGGCAAAGGTTTCCGTGTTCTTTAAAAACAAAGTTTCTTTCATGATTCCGCCTCATTTATAGCGTTTGCGCTTGAGATGCCGACTTGGCCGGAAATAAATCCCGCCTGCGTCCATCTCGCGGGCGGCGCTGCCTTCAACCTCGCGCCGCCAGAGCATTTGCCTTATGTTACATTTCAAACCTTAAAATGCTCTCGTTGTTACAGCCATGTCCCGCCTCGCAGTCGGGGTCCGGCACACTTGTATATCAATCATAAAAGGTGGTTTTCTTTATTTCAACAACATTAAAAATTAACCGGCACGATTTTATAAACCGCACCGGTTAAGGTTATAAGGCTTCTAAACAGCCTGACTGTATACAATCGAGCCTTTTTGTATACACGAAAGTTCATGCGCGCACGGCCTTATAGCAGCTGACGCTCGGCAGAGGCTTGGGCGGAAGCAAGCACCGCCTAAATCGTTGTCACGGGCGGCATTGCGGGAATTGCGGCAGAGGCGCTTATCGCGTGCCGGGCCGGGGGATTTGCGAGGCATCCAGGGTCGGCTTTTGCCGTCTTTCCGGCAAGCCGCCAGGCCAAGGCAACAGCAGACCGGGGTCCTGATACTGGTCGTCAAGGAGCACCTCAAAATGCAAATTAGCCCCGGTGGTCTTGCCGGTTTTGCCCACTGTGCCGATCTGGTCTCCGGCCTTGACCACATCCCCAACTGCGACGATGGCTTTGTCCATATGCGCATAGCGGGTAACCAGGCCATACCGGTGCTCTAGGGCTACCAGCACCCCGTAGGTGCCCTTGCGCCCGGCAAAGGTGACTGTGCCGTCTGCGGCGGCCAGCACGGGCGTGCCCACGGCGGCCTTGACATCAACGCCGGAATGAAAACGGGGCAGGCTGAAAGAGATGAGCACCCGGTTGCCGAACAACGAGGATACCGGACCATCCACCGGCAAGGTGGTCAGTTGAAGGAAAGGATTGTGGGCAATGGTCAGGCGGCGCTCTAAAGCCTCGCGGTCAGCCGTCTGGCGGTGGCGGAATTCTTTGTGCTCAAGCCTGGTTGCCCATAGCGCGGTACTTCCGGCAAGCTCGGCAGGTCGGGGCACCGCTGGCAGGGGATGCTCCGCATCTGTCGCGAACTGCCATAGCAGGAGTATTGCCGCAACAGTAAAAAGTAATCCGCTAATCCATTTCATGAGCAGCCACGACCCTGGTTTTGGCGGCCCGGCGAGCGCACCCCGCCGGACCACCCCAGGTTTGACTTATGATTATTCGGCCTTGGCCTGCTGGATATCTTTAAGGATACCTGCCTGCACATCCGGGGGAATATGCAGGGCCTTGCCCAGGGCATCCAGGTAACTGCTTTCCATGAAATGATCTACTTCGATAACCGAGCAACTGACCAGAAACACTTCCATGGCTTCTTCCGGGGTGCGCACATTGCGGGCAATGGCCCCCGGATCAAGGGGTTCGTTCATGGCCTGTTGGACAATGGCCTCGGCATCCGCGCCCAGGTTCATCTCCTGAATGGATTTGTAAATGGCCTGCTGCTCCCGGGCATCAATGTGCCCGTCGCTCTTGGCAGCGAAAACCATGGCCTTGATCAGGGTTGCTGCCAGCACATCCGGCCTGGAAGCTTCCAAAGCCAGAGGCGGCGCGTTCTGCGCCTGCGGTTGAGCATTTTGCAGGCGTCCTTTGTATTTGTCCCAAAGCACGCTGGCCAGGGCCGCGCCGCCGCCGAACATTACCGCATTCTTGAGCTTGCCGCCGCCCAGGAGCAACCCAGCCAGACCGCCGAGAGCCGCTGGACCGAGCAAGGGCCCCATATTGCCGCGCAAGCCGTCCATTAAGCCGCCGGCCAGATCGCCCAGCCCCCCTACGCCGCTATCTTTGCGCACCGGGCTGCCCAGTTGCTGATTACCGAGTATGGATTGCAGGTTGGTTAACAGAGACATGATTTTTGCCCTCACTTATAGCTGTGTTCTCTAAACCGCCGCTTTAAGTCTGCTTAGAGGTCATTTTGTACCGGTTCTAACACCGGGCGACAGCGCGCCGTCAAAGGCGGCGTGTCAGTTGTAGATATAGTCACTATGCGTCCATGGGCAATGGGATGCGCGTACCCAAACGATCGCCGGATACGGCGCCTGCCAACGTCGGCTACGACCAGCTAAGCACCTGGGCCGGGTCAATATTTTCCTCGTTGACCAGCACCTCAAAATGCAGGTTCGCCCCGGTGGTCCGTCCGCTGCGCCCCACAGTGCCGATTTCCTGACCGGCCTCAACCGACTCTCCCACCTGCACGAACATTTTATCCAAATGCGCGTAGCGGGTAACCACCCCGTTGCCGTGGTCTATTTCAACCGTCCGGCCATAGGCGCGCTTACTGCCTGCAAACACCACTCTGCCGGGACCGGATGAGCTCACCGGGGTGCCGCGCGGCGCAGAAATGTCCACGCCTTTGTGCAGTCGCGCGGAGCGCCCACCCAAACGGCGCATGCCGAATTCCGAAGTAATGGGCATATCCAGCGGGAGCACTTCCAGCACCGTGGTAGGCTCAGCTGCTTTGGCCAGCAAATCGGATATTTTGGCGTGCATGAATTCTGTATTTTTAACAATCAATTTACCGCCGTAATAAATCCGGTGGCTCGCAGCCTCGTCCGGAGCGGTGTTTTTACGGGCAGCGCCGCAAGCCGTAAGCCCAAAGAGGGAGGCCAGCACTAAACCGATACAGATTTTTTTATGCATGCTTATCCTTGTAATAATTGGTTTTGCCGCAGGCGCCGGAATTATCACTCCGGCAGGTTTGACGGCTGTCCGGTACAGCCGCCATGGTTTTCACACTTAACGCTTGAAATGCTGCTCGTAATGGAAGTAACTTGAAAAACAGGATCATGACCGGGGCGTCATTCCTGTGTTACGCTTCTGGCGTAGCAATCTGTATACCAAGTACATGCGTTGAGTATGAAATAAATAGAATTAGTTTTGGGTAAGCAAAAAAGCAGTTTCGGTTTTATTGCCATAAAACAGCGGCTATCGCAAGCTTTTTATGCGGCTGGCGCATTTTAGAGCATTTCACCCTTGAAACAATATATTGCGACATGCTATGAAAACGGTACGTTGGGATTTAAAACACAAAAAAAGCGAGTCCGCTCGGACCCGCTTTTTTTGATATTCATTATTAAACCCGGCTTACTCTTTGGAAGTTTCGTCAGCCGGAGCATCCCCTGCAGGAGCCTCGGCAGCAGCTTCTTCTGCAGCCGGAGCCGGTTCTTCTGCAATTTTGGCCTGGATGGCTTCGGCCACCACTTCAGGCTGCAAAGCTTCCTTAACCTTGGCCAGGGTTTCTTCTTTGGACTTGCTCTTTTTGGCCTTGGGCGCACCGGCAGCAGCCGGTTCTACAAACTCGATGACTGCCAGGGGGGCGGCATCGCCCTTGCGGGGCTGTCCCAGCTTGACTATCCGGGTGTAACCGCCGGGAACACCGGCAAACTTGGGGCCGATTTCATCAAACAGCTTCTGAACCATCTGATGGCTGCCCAAAGCCTTGTATGCCAGGCGGCGGGAATGCAGATCATCACGCTTGGCCAGGGTAACCAGAGGTTCGATAACCCGGCGCAATTCCTTGGCCTTGGCTTCGGTGGTGCGAATTTTGCCGTAGGCGATAATGGCCTTGGCCATATTGCTGAACAGCGCCTTGCGGTGCTGGGTCGTTCTGTTTAGTTTCCTGCCGGACTTACTGTGCCTCATTTTGCTGCATCCTCTTCCATTCCTGGTATTTCTTGTCAAAATTATCGATCTTCATGCCGAAGTCCAGGTCCATTTCCGTGAGTACACGGCGGATTTCATCCAGAGACTTGCGCCCGAAGTTCTTGGTCTTGAGCATTTCCGCTTCGGTGCGCTGCACCAGTTCGCCCACCAACGCAATGTCCGCGCTCTTCAAACAGTTGGTAGCCCGGACAGACAACTCCAGGTCATCAATATGCTTGAACAGGTTTTCATTTACAGCGCTGGAGCCGCCGGAGCTACCGGCCTGATCTGCGGAGATGGCTTCGTCAAAATTGATGAACACCGTGAGCTGATCCTTCAGGATCTTGGCCGAATAAGCAATGGCGTCTTCCGGGGTAACGGAACCGTCGGTCCAGACTTCCAGAATCAGCTTGTCATAGTTGGTCATCTGTCCAACACGGGCCTGCTCCACCGTATACGCAACCTTGCGCACCGGGGAATAGCTGGCATCGAGGAGAATCAGCCCGATCTCGTCGGACAGCCCTTCGTGCATTTCCGCAGGCACATAGCCCTTGCCCATACGCGCTTCCAGCTCAATGATGAACTCAACGTCTTCAGTGAGCGTGGCAATGTGCTGGTCGGGGTTGAGCACTTCCACATGCTGGTTGGTCTTGATATCACCGGCCGTAACAACGCCCTTCTTGTTCACGGACAATTCAATGCGCTGCGACTCTTCGGTATCCATAACCAGACGCACCTGCTTGATGTTCAGGATAATGTCGGTCACGTCCTCAAGCACGCCGGGGATAGTGGTAAACTCATGCTGCACGCCGGAGATCTTGGCGGAGACAAAAGCCGCGCCCTGCAAGGAGGCCAGAAGCACCCTGCGCAGAGCATTGCCGATGGTATTGCCGTAGCCACGCTCCAAAGGCTCACACATGAATTTGCCGTACATGGTGTTGCCGGGTTCGGAGTCGCGCACCATGGCTTCCGGCTTCACCAGTTCAGACCAATTCCTCGTGTTGATTAATTTCTCGCCCTGTTTAATGAGCATGTGCACACCTGCTATTTGGAATAAAGTTCCACTATGAGTTGTTCATTTATGGCGTCGGTAATGTCTTCGCGCTGCGGCAGAGCCTTGACCACGCCCTTGAAGTTGGCGCCGTCCATTTCCAGCCAACCAGGCACCTGAGCTCTGGTGGCTTCGGCAACAGCGGCCAGCACGGGCACCTTGCGGCTCTTTTCCCGGACAACCACTTCATCGCCCACCTTAACCTGCAGGGAGGGGATATTCACTTTTTTACCGTTCAGGGTAAACAGGCCGTGCCGCACAAGCTGGCGGGCCTGGCTGCGCGAAGCCGCAAAACCCAGGCGGTAAACCACGTTGTCCAGCCGACTTTCCAAAGTGCTGAGCAAGTTGTCGCCGGTAACGCCCTTGGCCATGTCTGCATTGGCAAAGTAACCCCGGAACTGACGCTCCAGGATGCCGTAAATGCGGCGGACCTTTTGCTTTTCTCTGAGCTGCACCGCATAGTCGGACAGTTTTTTACGCATCTTGCCGGCCTGGCCCGGAACTGTGGGGCGGCTGTCAAAGGCGCATTTGTCTTTATTAAAACAACGGTCGCCCTTGAGAAAGAGCTTGACGCCTTCCCGGCGGCACAACCGGCATTTGGCTTGAGTATATCTGGCCACAATAAAACTCCTGTATTAAACGCGACGCCGCTTGGGCGGACGACAGCCGTTATGCGGAATGGGGGTGATGTCACGGATAAAGGCCACGCGCATGCCGGCGCTGTTGACGGCGCGCATGGCAGAGTCACGTCCGGAACCAGGCCCGGTCACATAAATGCCCACAGTGCGCATGCCGTTGTCCATGGCCTTTTTGGCCGCACCTTCA
>CAZNBK010000010.1:11646-17963 GCA_964571105.1 uncultured Desulfovibrionaceae bacterium | reverse complement strand
TCCGCCTTAATGTTTTGGGCGATGTGGACAAACTCCCCCTGCTTACCCGGCAGGGCCTGGCCCACGCCTGCCGCCAGACTCAAGGCAACCAGTCCATGACCCTTAACCTGGCGCTCAATTATTCGGCCCGTGAAGAAATCGCCCGGGCCTGCCGGGAAGCCCTCAAAGCCGGAACCCCGGCCACGGATATCACGCCGGAAATCTTGTCCGACTACCTGTACACCGCCGGGCAACCCGACCCGGACCTGATTATCCGCACCAGCGGCGAATCGCGGTTGTCCAATTTTTTGCTGTTCCAATCCGCTTACAGTGAGATCTACATTACGGATACACTCTGGCCCGACTTTACCGCTGACGACCTGGACCTGGCCATCGCAGATTTTAACCGCCGCGAACGCCGTTTCGGCACAACCGGGCAAGACGCCCCAGAAGGAACCGAAGCATGAAGCTGCCTGCCCATAACCAGCGAATTCTAACCGGTATCGGCATTTTTCTGGTGGCGGCCGGGGCTGCGGCCATAGGGCAAACCGGCATCATGGTTTTGGCCGGAATTATAGCCCTGGCCGGGCAGTATGAGTTTTATGACATGGTATACAAGGAAGCGCAGTACTGGCCGGAAAAATGCCTGGGGCTGCTTCTGGGGGCCGGAATGCTCGTTTGCTGCGGGTTTTCCCTGCCTCTGGCCGCGCAAGGCTTCACCATCGGCGTGTTTGTCGCCGCAGCCCTGCTTTTTCTGTTCCGCTTTTCCGACGGCGACAACGCGCAGCATTTGCAAAGCTCCCTGCTCATGCTCACCGGGTTCGTCTACCTTCCTTTGATTATTCAACTGGCTTACCGCTTGGAAAGCCTGGAAATTCTGCTCATTCTGGTGGGGGTGATCACTTCGGACACAGCTGCCTATTATGCAGGCGTTACCCTTGGAAAGAAAAAAATCTGGCCCCGGGTCAGCCCTAAAAAAAGCTGGGCGGGCAGCATCGCAGGTTTTGCCGCCTGCACAGTGTCAGTCAGCCTCATGGGCTATCTTATTTGGGGAAACAACATCATCGCCTGGATAATCACGGCCATGACCATCAACATCGCGGCCCAGTTGGGCGATTTCTTTGAATCTGCCCTTAAGCGCATTTATGAAGTCAAAGATTCCAGCCGACTTTTGCCTGGACACGGTGGAGTGCTTGACCGCATCGACAGCCTGCTGTTCGCGCTGCCCGTATACGTGCTGCTGCGTTGGCTCTGGGAACTTTGCGGACTTATTCCGGCTTAAGCGCACAGGGTGAATCGTGTATATCTCGCCTCTTAACCCAGCCACAGCCGCGCCATTCCCGCGCAAGCTCGCCGTTCTCGGCTCCACCGGCTCCATTGGGGTATCCACGCTGGATGTTGTTGCCCGGCATCCTGACAAATTTACCGTTGCCGCTCTGGCCGGGGGCCGCAACGCCGACCGCCTGGCCGAACAGGCCGCCCGCTTTAAGCCGCGCTGGCTGGCGGTTATTGACGCAGAAGTGGCCGCTGAATTAAAAAAACTGCTGCCTTCCGGATATCGTCCGGAAATCCTGCTCGGGCCAGACGGCTATGCGCAAATTGCCGCCCTGCCCCAGGCGGACATGATTGTGGCCGCGCAAAGCGGTGCAGCCGGATTATCCGCCGCCCTGGCCGCTGTGCGCGCGGGCAAGATGCTGGCCCTGGCCAACAAGGAATCCCTGGTTCTGGCCGGCAGCCTCATCCGCGCCGAATGCGCCAAAAGCGGCGCCATGGTTCTTCCGGTAGACTCCGAACACAATGCCCTTTTCCAGGCTTTAGGCGAAGAACCCCTCAGCCGCGTCCGCCGCCTGATTCTGACTGCTTCGGGCGGACCGTTTCGCGGTAAAACCCGTGCCGAACTCACTAAAATAACTCCGACCCAGGCCCTCAAGCATCCCAATTGGGATATGGGCGCCAAAATCAGTATTGATTCAGCCACACTTATGAACAAGGGCCTGGAAGTGATTGAAGCGCACCACCTTTACGGTCTGCCTTCAAACCAGATTGCCGTGGTCGTGCACCCGGAATCCATTGTCCATTCTCTGGTGGAATTTAACGATACATCTCTGCTGGCCCAACTGGGACCGCCGGACATGCGGGTGGCCATTTCCCATTGTCTGGGCTGGCCGGAGCGCACCTTTCCGGGAGTTGAGCCCATTGACCTGATTAAAATCGGACGCCTGAACTTCGAGGCAGTGGACAATACCGCCTTCCCCTGCCTGGACCTGGCCCGCTCCACATTGGAACCGGGAGGCCCCAGTCCGGTGGTGCTCAATGCCGCAAATGAAATGGCCGTTGCCGCGTTCCTGAAAGAACGCCTTGCATTTCTGGGCATCGCCGATCTGGTGCGCGAAGCCGCAGCCGCCATCAAACCGGACACGCCACCGGCTGACGAGACCGCCATTGTAGAGCTGGATGCAAGAACCCGCGCTTGGTGCGCAGAATGGCTGGAATGTAAGGGATAGGTGTATCTAGGCTGTATTGCGAGCGGGCGCTCATTACTTCCCAATGGAAAGCCGGGCGGTTTTGCCCCTGGTGGTGTACTTTTAAAGATAACGGAATTATATAGGACACATGACCATATCAGGAATTATTATTGCCATTATTGTCCTGGGCTTTTTGATCTTCTTCCATGAGCTTGGGCATTTTTGCGTGGCCCGCGCTTTCGGCATGGGCGTGAAGACTTTTTCCATGGGCTTTGGCCCCAAACTGGCTGGAATAAAATACGGCAAAACCAATTACCAGATCGCGGCCTTCCCGCTGGGCGGGTATGTCTCCCTGGTGGGGCAAGACCCCGGCGAAGAGCTGCCGGAAGAGTTTACTCCGGCGGAGCAATTTGCCTCTCGCCCGCCCTGGCAGCGGTTTCTGGTTATTCTGGCCGGGCCTGCCTTCAACTTGCTGCTGGCCTGGTTCATATATTGGGGCATGTTCGCAGCCAATGGGCAGACCGTTCTTTTGCCCACAGCCGGAAATATTCAAAGCGACAGCCCGGCGGAAATCGCCGGAGTGCAAACCGCAGACCGTTTTCTATCCATTAACGGACTGCCGGTAAGCTCCTGGCTAGATATTCCGGAACTGGTTCAGGCCGCGCAGGGCGCTCCTTTGGAGGTACTGCTGGACCGCGACGGACAGGAAGTGCTCCTGACCCTCGAACCGCGAAAGCAGCCAGGGAAAAGCATTTTCGGCGAGGATATCGACCGCTGGGTGATTGGGGTTGAATACTCCGGCGATTATGAAGAACACGCGCTGGGCGTTTTTGCTTCCGCCGCAGCAGGCTGGCAAGAATGCAAGGACACTACCGTGCTTATCGTCCAGAGCCTGGGCAGGCTGGTGTCCGGCGCAGTGCCGCTTGAATCTGTAGGCGGCCCCATTGCCATCGTCAAGCTGGTCGGCGACCAGGCCGAACACGGCGTGAGCCGGGTGTTGATGCTGGCCGCGTTTATCAGCATAAACCTGTTTCTGCTGAACTTGCTGCCCATTCCCGTGCTGGATGGCGGACACATTCTATTTCTATGCCTGGAGATGATCTCCCGCCGCAAAGTGCCGGAGCGCATCCAGGAGGTAACCACCTCCATGGGCTTTTTCCTGCTCCTGCTGCTCATGGGCGCGGTAATTTTCAACGATATCATAAGGTTGGCCACCGGTGCCGAATTCTGACGTTATCCTGCTCATAAACTCGGCGGAAGGTTTGTTGCAGCTTGGCCTTGTTCTTGACGGCCAGGTTGCGGCCTGGCGGGAAACCCCGGCCTCGGGGCAGGGGGCGGAAATGCTTGTGCCCACCTTGCAGCAGGTTTTGCAAACTGTGCGGCGCAGTCCGGACGAGATCACGCAGATAGCCTGCGTGCGCGGCCCAGGCAGCTTTACCGGCATCCGCCTGGCCCTGACCACGGCCTTCGGCTTATCCAGGGCGCTGGCCCGACCGGACAAGGGCGGCCCGAATACGCACGGCCCAGCCATGGCCGGGGTGGATTATCTGCCGTTGCTGGCGGCCACGGCCCAGAGCGAAGCCGACGGACTCTGCGACGGCCTTGCAGCACTGTGGGTGCTGACCCACGCCCGGCGGGGGCAGGTGAATATGCAGGGGTTTGGCAAGCTGGGCAAACCGCTTACCGCACCGGAGACCCTGAGCCTGGAAGAAGCAATCACGCTTATTCAAAACACCGCCAACCCGGAAACCATGCCGGTCGGGCTTGTGGGGTCAGGGCTTGAGCGCAATCTACCGGAAATAAACGCGGCACTGCCCGCAGTACTGGCTCTACCAGCCCGTTTAAACCAGCCCTCGGCCAACGCCTTTTGCAGCTTGGCCCTAATTGCAGAATACAGCCACGAGGCGATTGTTCCGCTTTATTTGCGCGCCAGTGACGCAGAAGAAAACCTGCCCGGCATTGCAGCCGGACTGGGGCTGGATCCGGAAGAAGCCGCCCTGGCCCTGCAACGCTTGCAAAGCCGAGTGGATATTCTTTAATAAGATCTCTTATTACCCGCACGCCCTCAAGTCGGCAAAATTATGCTTAAAAATCCTTTAAGCCCAGCCAGGGCCTTGCATAAATTCCAAAAAATGTTTAGGTTCACTTTATCAATAGATTAACATTCGCAACCTCAATGGCGGGTCGCGACCTGCTCGATAAACAAATTGCGCTTGTGAAATATGTAAATCTTATATCTCTGCGGAGGGCGGGGTGATGTTGCCTGAGCACGGCAAATTTTTTGAAGCCAGCATTGGCAAAAATACACTCAAAGCCGGAATCTGCTTTCTGGTCATGCTCTCTCTGTGCATGATCCTTACCATCATAACCATCCGCTACCGCGGCAACCTGGAACGGTTGTCCATGGAACAGCTGATTACTGAAAAAAGCATCGCCGCCACGGAAGTTATCACCAAGCTGCTGTATAAAACCCAGGCCCTGGCCGCCTTGGTCATTCAAAACAACGGGCAGATAGAAAACTTTGAAATGGTGGCGGCCACCATCATTGACGACCCGGCCATCATCAACGTGCTGCTGGCGCCCAAAGACGTGGTTTCCCATGTTTACCCCCTGCCCGGAAACGAGGCCGTGCTCGGCTATGACCTGTTCGGTAAAGGCGCGGGCAATAAAGAGGCGATTTTAGCCAGAGACATGAACCAACTGGTGTTTGGCGGGCCGTTTGAAATGGTGCAGGGGGGCATGGCCCTGGTGGGGCGGCTGCCGGTTTGGCTGAAAGCGACTGACCGCGGGCCGATTTTCTGGGGTATTGTCTCTGTTACCCTTGCTTACCCGCAAGCTTTGGCCGGCGCAGCTCTGGACAATTTGGCCAGAGAAGGCCTGGCCTATGAAATCTGGCGTATCAACCCCGATGACGGCAAACGCCAGATCATCGCCAACAGCCCCTATGCTTACAATCGCGATGCGCCCTACATTGAAAAACGCATCCGGATTCTCAACGCCGATTGGCGCTTCCGGATTATGCCCATCCGGGCCTGGTATGAACACCCCGGCAGTTGGCTGCTGGTGGCGGCCAGCCTGTGCATCAGCGGCCTGGTGGCGCTGTTGGCCAAAAACAATGAAGATCTGAAACAGATTAAAGGCGTGTTGGAAAAAATGGTCCTCACCGACCAACTTACCGGGCTGGCCAACCGAGAGGGCCTGGAAAAAGTGGTGCAGGAGTATATTAACAAAAAAGAGCCGTTCAAGCTTTACCGCATGAACCTTGACCATTTCAGCAAGCTCACCAACCATTACGGCAGCGCGGCAGGCGGTCAGATTTTAAAGGCCGCCGGGCAGGTTATCAAACGACGCATGAACCCGTCCTGGACGCTCGCCTGCATACATTGGGACGCCTTCATTATGGTCTGCCCCCTGAGCCTGATGCCGCCCTCCCTTGAAGAAGTCTTCTGGAATTCGGTGGGCAGAGCCTTCAAAGAACCCCTACGCACAGATGACGGGCAGGAATTTGCCCTGTCGCTCAAACACGGTTTCGCTGTTTTTCCCGATGACGGCACAACCCTTGAAGAACTGCTCAGCTACGTGGAAATTACCATGGGCGGGCACGGTAACGGTGGCAACTCCCAGCTCTCCCCCACAGTCCATTAGCGCATTTTAACATTAAAATTATATATTGATAAAATGCTCTGGCGCCGCCATCCTGGCGGCAGCCGCGCGGCCAAGCAGCGCGTGCCTTTCGCAAAATCGCCTTGGATTTTGCGCATTTATAAGGGGAAGAGTGTTTTTGCCTTTTGGCTCCAATGCCAGCGTTTGTTTTTTGAGTTTTGCAACATTTCAAAGTTGAACTGCTCCAATGACCGGTCCCCAATTGAGGTC
>CAZNBK010000010.1:5621-11636 GCA_964571105.1 uncultured Desulfovibrionaceae bacterium | reverse complement strand
TTGGATTTTGCGCATTTATAAGGGGAATGTGTTTTTGCCTTTTGGCTCCAATCTCAGCAGTTGGTATTTGAGTTTTGCAATATTTCAAAGTCAAACGGCTCCAACGGCTATAAATAAAAAAGACTTCCGCCAATCCCGGAACCGGCGGAAGCCCTTCATATTTGCCGCAAGGTGCGGCTGGATGCACAGGGGTAGGGGGATTAGCCCTGTGACCGCAAATCAGTGATTATCTGCATATATTCAGCGGCTTTGGCCGCGATGGCCGCGGCATTGTCTTTGCCCGATCCGGCCGGGACCAGGTCGCTGCCCACGGCAAAGCGGGTGCAGCCTGCTTTCCAGAAATCAGCCAGGTTGGCGCAGTTAACCCCGCCCACCCCGATGAATTCGGCTTTGGGAAACGGCCCGCGCAGGTCCTTGAGGTAACGCGCCCCCAGGGCTGCAGCCGGGAAAAGCTTGAGTTGGGTAATGCCCAGGTTGAGGGCAGCCATGACCTCGGCGGGGCTGAACACGCCGGGGAAGATGGGCAACTTATCGTTAAGCGCCTTGCGGGCCAGGCCGTCATCCCAGGCCGGAGTAATGATATAACCGGCCCCGGCCTGCACGGCCCGGTCCATAAGCTCTGGCGTGGTTACCGTGCCCACGCCCAAACCGAGATTCCGTCCAAAAGCCGCATTCAGCTTTTTGATGCAGGCCAAGCCTTCATCCACGTTGCTCAGCGACACTTCCGCATGATCGATGCCGCTTTGCAGCAGGGCTTCGACCACGAAAGCAACCTGCTCTTCGGCTACGCCTCTGATAATGGCGATGATCTGGCCTTCGGGTAAATACATGATGTCTCTCCAAAACAGTCGTTAGCTAATCAAAATCAAGCGTTCCTATTCAGAATCCGGTAATACCGTCTTCAAACTTACGCCCCTTCGGAGCTTAGGAAGCGGGTCGGGTTGTGGATAAAGAACTTGTCGATAACGCTTTGCGGGAAGCCTTCTTCCAGCAGCCGGGGCACGAATTTGTTCAGCAAAAAGCCGAAGCCCGGCCCGCCGCCGTAGCTGGTCAGGTAAGACTGGCGGCCCATATCGCCAGAAATGAGAATGCGGTCTTCCAGCCCGGCTTCGCACAGGCGGGAGAGCATTTCCACACGGGCGCTGTCCGGGGCGTATTTAATTTTGGACGGCCCGTCAAATTCAAGGTAGGCGCCGCGCGAGGCCAGTTTGCTCAGATAGTGGAAGTCCAGGTTCTGGTCGATGTGCGAGAGGCCAATGCAAGTGGGCGGGACACCGGCTTTTTCCAGGAGATCCACCTGCTCAAGGCCCATGGTGCCGAGGGTGGTGTGGGTGAGCACCGGCAGGCCGCTTTTGCGGTGCGCCCGCCCGGCGGCCACGATCATTTTTTCCTCGGAAGGCAGAATATTATTGTAGCCGGTGCCGATTTTGATTACTGCCGGGCGGCAATCGGTGCCGTCCATGCCTTCGTCGATGTCTTTCATGATCAGGCGCTCAAAGAGATCAATGGTGCCGCGCAGCACCCAATCCACGTAATCGCCGCGGTTAAAGCCGGTCAGGGCCAGGATATTTACCTTGACCCGACGGGCAACCTCCTGCATGCGCCCGGCATCGCGGCCATAGTCCAGAGCGGTGCAGTCCATGAGGGTGCGCCCGCCCGCAGCATGGAAAATTTCCAGCTCCTTGACGATTTTGTCGCTGTCGTCGAGCAGATAGTCAGGGTCGAGCTTCATCCGCGAGGGGGGCGGGTCGGTGAGCACATGCTCGTGAATATAAGTAACGCCCAGGTCGGCCAGGGCGATTTCGCCGGTGAGGGTGTGAACAGTCTTGCGCAAGATGGGCCTCCAAAGAAAAGGACCGGGCAACGACGGAACAGGGGGGATCGTCCGCGCCGCCGCCCGGTATTTAGGGTTAGCTTGGTTACATGCCGATGCCGAACATGGCGCCGATGGCCTGCAGCAGATAGAATACCGGCAGGAGGAGAACCATGTCGGGTCCGGAGAACATCAGGCCGCTGCCCAAGAGCTCGGGCTGGAACTTGACCAGGAAGATGGAACCCACCTGGACAATGACGCCCATGAGCGCGCCGCCGATAACCGCACCTTTCCAGCCGCCCTGCCGATCACCGAACACCCCGGCCAGCGCGCCGTCAAAGAAGAAGAAAATGGGGCCGGGAATGATGATAATGGACGAGCCGAAAACGATGAGCAGCAAGGTGATGGCCAGGCTGGCCACAAAGTCGGACACAAAGCCGATCATGGCGGCCAGGGGGGCGAAGGGGTAGAACACCGGGTCGTCCAGGGCCGGGGTGGCGCCGGGCAGGAGCCGTTGTGAAATGCCCTTGAAGGCCGGAATCATGGCCGACAGGAACATGCGCACCCCGAAGAGGACCACGGCGATGCCCGCGGCAAAGGCAAAGCCGGAGAGCACCAGCCAGACGATCCAGTGCTTGCCGCCGGCCAGTTCGGTTACGCCTTCCCGCCCGATGACCAGGCCCATGATCACGTAGATGATGGGCATAAGGAAGGCCAGGAGCAGGGTGTAGTCGTTAAAGGCGGACAGGAAACCGGGCAGTTCCAGTTCCTCGCACTTTTTGCTGTTTTTAATTTTGCCGCCGATCCAGGCCGGAATGATCACGGCCAGAGTGTTTAAGTGGCCCAGGGTGAACTGGTCATTGGTCAGTTCTTTGGTAAAGGGGCGGGCCATGGCCGGCAGAATGGTCCAGAGCAGGCCGGTGCACAGGGCCGCGCCGACAACCAGCGGGGTGCCGGTCAGGCCCAGGGTGTATTTCAGGGCCATGATGAACCAGGCCGACTGGAAGAGCATGATGTGCCCGGTCAGGAACACGTTTTTGGTTATTTTAAAGGGCGAGATGCGCACCAGCAGCAGGTGGACCACAAAGGCCAGCACAAAGGTGAGCGACACCTGCTGGGCCAGAACCTGCATGACCACGCCGAACGGGCCGAAGCAGTCGGGCATGATAGCCTGCACCCCGAAGGAGGAATTCAGCTTCTGGGTGAGCGGAATAAGCGCGGCCAGAAAAATGCTGATGCCTGCGTTGAGAATGATAATGCCGATGACGGTTTTGATGGTGCCGTCGAGCACGTCAACAAAGCCGCGTTTCTGCAAAAGCAGACCAAGACAGGCGATAAGTCCGAGAAAAACCGGGGCCTCTACCAGAATGTCATTGATGAAAAAATTGATTACGGACATGAGTGCAACCTCTCCTCTGGATTATTGGGGCAGCTGCTCGATAACGGCCAGAATGGCCTTGCGCAGCTCTTCTTTATCCACAAAATTGCTCACCGCAATCACCGGGGCTCCGCAGCCTTCCAGCTTTTCGGCGAATTGTTTGGTAGTAACGAAAAAATCGCATTTCTGGCCGCTGGCGCCGGTGCCGTCGGCGGT
Organism: uncultured Desulfovibrionaceae bacterium; assembly: GCA_964571105.1. Lineage (GTDB taxonomy): Bacteria > Desulfobacterota > Desulfovibrionia > Desulfovibrionales > Desulfovibrionaceae > JAVBRZ01. The sequence goes on along the minus strand of CAZNBK010000010.1, from coordinate 8,229 downwards.
TTCAATGGTGGCGCTGATTCCTTCGGCCATGAGAATGTCATCCACGGCCATTTTGGCAATTAGACTGCTGCCTAGTCCGCAGCCGCACACGGTAATAATTTTCAATCTTTTCATTTCTGCCTCCGGTTGGGGTTACTTAAAAATGTGAGTTATTGCCTGCGGCGTGTCGGCGGAGAAGAACACTTCCCTCAGCTCGTCATTGCCAATCAGTTCAAACAGTTCAGACAGAGCCTCCAGGTGGGAGGAGTTGTCCACAGCGGCCAGGGAGATGACAATCTGCACCGGATCGTTGTCCTCGTGGCCGAAATTGACAGGGTTTTTCAAACGGATGAGGCTCATGGCCATGTTTATGACCCCGTCTTCGGGGCGGGCGTGGGGCAGGGCAATGCCCGGGGCCATGACAATGTAAGGGCCGTTTTCCTTGACCAATTCGATCATGGCGTCCACAAAGCCGCTTTCCACACAGCTGTTGTCCACCAGGATCTGCCCTCCGGCGCGGACAGCGGCTTCCCAATCAGCGGCCTCCACATCCAGCCGGATGTGCTCCGGCGGCAAAATATCCTTGAGCATAAGAGGAGATTCTCCTTGGTAATAATTGTATTCCACCGGGCCGATTCTGGCCGACAGTTCAGTGATAAAGCGGTCGTACACCGCGCGCGAGCACACCGTGCCCGCAGCTTTGAGCACATTCTGCAAAAGCAGCCGGGTGCCGGTTGCCCCGCTTTTGTATAAGGGCGGCGTGCTGCTCAGAAATTCTCTGAGCTTGCCGGTCTGGCGGGGGTCGCCCATATTGTTGATGCTGAATTCACGCACCCCGGGCAGATTGAGCGGGTGGGCAGTGATGATAAAATCCAGGTTGTCCGTAAGATTGTAGTTATGGATGTGGTGGCGGGACAACACGGCGACCACGTCAATCTGGGGGAAGTTGGCGGCCAGGGCGCTGAGATACAGCCCCCGCGCGGCCTGTCCGGGACCGGGCACCACCACGGTTTTGTAAGAGGCCGCCTGCGAGCTGTGCTCCAGAGCGTAAGCTTCGTAAAAGAGCAGGGCAATGGCGTCGCATTCGGCCTTGGGAGTACGCTGCCCGGTAAATTCTTCAAAACTTTGCAGGCAAGCGGGCAGAGCCTTTTGAATTTTTTTGAACCATGAATCATTATGGCTGATCGGGTCCAGGGGCGGGCTGAAATTATACAGGATGCGGTAGTATGAGTGGCTTAAAAATTCGCTGAGTTTGTCCTGGAGGCCGTCGCGGGATTCAAGTTCAACGTGGAGCGCTTCGCCCAAGGCGCGTAAAATTTTGGCTGCGCACAGCTGTATCCTGATCTGGTTTTCCTTTTTGAAATAACTGATGTTTTCGGTTTCGGCGCAAAGCACGTATCTGGTGATAAAGGCGGTATCGTGCAGTGAAAACTCCACGGGCCGGTCACCGGCCAGTTGGCGCAACCGCTCGCTCAACAGGGCAAAGTCGCGCGTGCGGATGGTATAGTCTTCCATTTCCGGGGCAGTGGGATGGGCGCCTGCATTGCGCAGCCTGCAGGCCAGCAGCGCATAGGTAATCAGCAAAATGGACGCGTCGCTCCAGACCACGGCCAGTCGGCTCTCCAGGTCCAGGGCCAGAGCGGCGCAGCGTTTGAGGTCGTTCAAGCTGAAATATTCAAAGCTGCGCAAAATCGGCAGGGCCTGGCAGGCCCTCTTATCTCCCCGGAAAAGCAGGTCGACAGTATCTTCCACCGGGGCAAGTTCAAAGAGCAGCTCCACCAGTCTGGCGCGGAGAACTGCTTCCGGCCCTTCCATCTTGAGTCCCCTGCGCGGGTAGCCTCTGGGCCGGAGCTTGCCTGGCCGGGCGGCCTTGAGTTGATTAAGGTCATTAACGATGGTGGAGCGGCTGACTTTGAGCTTGGCGGAAAGCTCCTCAATGGTGGTAAAACCTTCGGCCATGAGCAGGGTTAACTCAATATAGCGCAGACGTTCGTGCAAAGAATGCTGATGTGTGGATGCGCTGGCGCTGTGCTCCAGCCAGGCCAGCAGCTGCGCCCTCTGTTCTTGCCCCGCGGTCAGGCGGATGCCCGCAGGGTTACGCTGCAAAAGCGGAAGGTCGCGGGAGGCCAGCATCCCGTTAATGGCCGTGAGGTCATAGCGGATGGACCTGGCGGTAACGCCGAAACGTTGCCTGATTTCGGCAATAGAGAGGGGGGTGTTGGCGGCCAGGAGCATGTAGGTGATTTCCTTACAGCGCTGGTTCATTGTGCGGTCCATGGGAAAAAAATATACTATTGACCGGTATGAAAAGGATAAAAAAATGTAATATTTTCCATGTGCCGCTGCTTAATAGAGAAGGCCGGATATAGCGATCCTTTTCGTTAATAATGGATAATTACCAAGGACTGGAAAGAAAGTAAAATATAAATGTCTGCCGCGATGCAGCGGAAATTAATTGTACTATTTGTCGTGGCAAAACAGTTGATTAGCGCAATTTTTGTTCCCGGCAGCGCGTCAGGCGGGATTTACTCCTGCCTGCGACAATCTCAATGCGAAAATGCTCTAGGGTGGAGCACAAAAAAATAGGGGGCAGGCCAAAGCCTGCCCCCGGAATAAAATGGGAGCTATA
>CAZNBK010000010.1:0-5611 GCA_964571105.1 uncultured Desulfovibrionaceae bacterium | reverse complement strand
AAACTGGACGGGCATACCCCGGGAATGGCCCGGGACTGTTCAGCTCGTCGCTTAAGCAACTTTTACGCCGCCGACCCAGTGGGCCTTGACGCGACCGAACATTTCACGGCCCAGGAAGGGCGTGTTCTTACTCTTGGAATACATAGTTTCCGGGCTGAGCGTCCAGACCTCGTCGGGGGCGAACAGGAAGAAATCCGCCGAATCTCCGGCCTGGAAGTTGTTGATCGGAATATTGAAGATGCGAGCCGGGCCGTGGCACCACAACCGGACCATGTCGTTTTCGGTAATCACGCCGTCGCGGACCAGTCCCCAGGTTAAGGACACGGCGGAATCAAGCCCGGAAATGCCCATGGGCGCATCGCTGAACGGGGTTTCCTTTTCATGGGCGGCGTGCGGGGCATGGTCGGTGACCAGAATATCGATGACGCCGTTGGCCAGGGCTTCGCGCACCTTTTTCGCATCTTCTTCCGTGCGCAGGGGCGGGTTAACCTTGGCGGCAGTGTTATAATTTTCCACGGCGCTTTCATTCAGAAGCGCATAGTGCAGGCAGGTTTCAGCGGTAATCAGGGTATGGTTGCCCTTGGCCATGAGGATGGCCTCCATGGATTTGGCCGAGCTCATGTGGGCCAGATGGATGCCGGCGCTGAGGTATTCGGAGAGCAGAATGTCGCGGTAGACCTGCATGACTTCGGCCATGTCCGGGATGCCTTTAAGCCCCATGAGGCCCGCTCTGGCGCCGTCGTTCATGTCGCCGCTCTTGGCCAGGAATTCGTCTTCACAGTGGTCGATAACCACACAACCCTGGTCGGCGGCGTATTCCACGGCGCGGCGGAAGATTTCCGTGTTGGTTACCGGCTTGCCGTCATTGGAAAAAGCTATGCAGCCGGCTTCTTTAAGCTCAGCCATGGGCGTTAAGCCTTTGCCTTCCAGACCCATGGTCAGCGCGCCCACGGGGCAGAGGCGGGGGCCGCCGTCGGGATAGGCCCTGGCCGCTGCGTCAAGCATGAAGCGGGTTACGGCTGCGTTGTCGTTGACCGGGTTGGTGTTGGCCATGCACATCACCGCGCCGAAACCGCCGTGCGCCGCTGCATTCAGGCCGGAAGCGATGTCTTCCTTATATTCATAGCCGGGTTCGCGCAGGTGCACGTGAGCGTCGATGAAGCTGGGAAAAATCTTCAGACCCTTGGCGTCTTCCTGGGGTATATCCGCGGGCATGGATTTGGCCGCATCGGAATCGTGGGTTTCAATGGCCTTGATTATGCCGTTTTCCACCCAGAGGTCGATGAACCGGGTGCCGATTTTGGCGTTTCTTAAGATAAAAGTCTTATTCATTGCGCGCTCCTGCATCATGACGGGTTGCATAAAGGAAGAGTAAGGCCATGCGGGTGGCCACACCGGCTGCCACTTGTTCGAGAATGACGCTTTCGGGGCAGTCGGCAATGTCGGAAGCGATTTCCAGGCCGCGGTTCATGGGGCCGGGGTGCATGACCAATGCGCCGGGTTTGGCTCTTTCCAGGCGTTTGGCGGTCAGGCAGTGGGTGTAGGAGTATTCGGACAGATCGGGCAGGAGACCGGCCTGCTGGCGTTCCAGTTGCAGGCGCAGGCACATCACCGCGTCCACGCCTTCAATGGCTTGTTCAATTTTGGTGAATACCCGGGCGGGCCAGGTTTCCACACCGCGCGGCAGCAAGGTGCGCGGGGCGCAGATGCGGACCTTGACGCCCAGCTTGTTCAATAAAATCACGTTGGAGCGGGCCACCCGGCTGTGGGCCACGTCGCCCAAAATCAGCAATTCTTTGCCCGCAAACTGGTTGTCCCAGTGCTGCCGCAAGGTAAAGGCATCCAGCAGCGCCTGGGTGGGGTGGGCGTGGCGCCCGTCACCGGCGTTGAGGATGGAGCAGGGCAGGCGTTCGGCCAAAAACTGGGCGGCGCCGCTGAAAGAATCGCGGATAACAATGATGTCCGGGTTCATGGCCTGCAGGGTCAGGGCTGTATCCTTCATGCTTTCGCCTTTTTGCAGGCTGGAGCCGCTTTTGCCCAGGGCGAAGGTGTCGGCTGACAGGCGTTTGCCGGCCATGTCAAAGGACATTTTGGTGCGTGTGCTCGGCTCGGAGAAAAACATGATCACGCTTTTACCTTTAAGCGTGGGAATTTTTTTCACCGGGCGGGAGTTGATTTCGTGAAACTGCTCAGCCGTGGACAGCACGTGCATGACTTCCTCATGGCTGAGAATGTCCACATCGAGCAGGTCTTTGTGAGGCCAGCGGAATTTGTTTTCTTCCTGGTGCATGACTTACTTCCTTACGGGTTTGCGATGGGGGGTATGGGCTTTTGGACAAAAAAATACCCTGCCGCCGCAAACGGCGCAGGGAGTAAATTTTGGACCGACAGGCCTTCAAGGTGTCGGTAGATGGCTTTAGAAAACAGTACAGGCGTGGTTTTTGCAGCAGCCCCTGCGAGGGCGGAAAAAAATGCGCATTGCGCATGACTGGCCTTGGGCATGTTCCTCACGCTGTCCGTTTGTATTTGTGGTTTTGTGTCATAAACAGAAAAAAATGTAAAGCGTGCCCGCCCGCCCGGAAAAGGGCGTTTTTGGCCGAACCGCGATAAATCGCCGCAACGTTGAGCTCGGTAAAACTCAGGCAGGCCAATGCCTGGCGGGTAAAATAAAAAAATATGAAAAAAGAATTGTGTATCATCCACGCCAACTGCCAGGCCGATCCCATGCTCGACCTGCTCATGCGGCACGGGCAGTTTTGCCGTTATTTTGAAGTGGAGAAATACACCAACTACCTGAAAGAAGAAATTGCCCCGGAGCGCCTCGCGCAATGCTCGGTATTCATTTATCAGCATCTTGGCGCCAAATGGAATGAGCTGGCTTCGGAAAGCCTGCTCGGGCTGCTTAATCCCCAAGCCCTGGTTTTGCAGATGCCCAATATGCTGTTCAAGGGCTATTGGCCGTTCTGGACCAATCACAGCCCTTCTGATTTCGGCGATTTCTATCTGGACAAGCTTTTGGCTAAAGGCTTGTCCAAAGGCGAAATGCTGCATTTATATCTACACGCGGATATTACCCGCCTGTTTGATCTTAAGGCCATGTTTGCTGAATCCATTGCCGTGGAGCGCAGCAAGGAAGAGGGCGGCATGTGCGCTTATGTGGATGAAATTCTCGCCCATTATCACAACGAGCCGCTTTTCGGGACCATCAACCACCCCCGGCAGCGCTTGATCTGGCGCATGACCCAGGCCGTGCTTGAAAAACTGGATCTGGCTTCGTTGCCGTCCATGCAGTCGGAAGCTTTCCGGCAATTTGCCGATCCCTACCCGGACATCAGTTTGCCCATCCATCCCCAGGTGGCCGCTTTTCATGAACTGACCTTTGCCGGTCCGGATACCCGATACTCCGTATTTGGCAAGCTCAAAACTTTTGAGCAATATATCAATAATTATATTGACTGCCGCCTTTTGGGGCTGACCCCGTTTGTGGGCTATTTGCAGGTGGCGTGAGCATGAGTTCTGGGCGGTGATTCTGCCCCATGTCGCCAGCATCGGCGCTCCTCGCATTTGACCAGGGGAAAGGTAGTCTGTATAAACAGCATGCAGATTGTATCTGAAGCTTGCTGCGGGCTGAGCGGAATTTGTTGACAGGGGCCAGCCTCGTCTATTTACAGGAAAGCCAGGTTATGCGTTTTTGCAATCTGGTGGCGAATCAAGTTTTTTAAGATAAATAAAGCAGGTGTGATGATGGTAGGCAACTGTGCCGAGCCAACGATAAAGTTGCGGGCCAAGCTGCTGCGCGCGCTGAGTGTTTTCTGTCTTGTGATGCTGTTTTGCACAAGCCTGCAGGCCTTCTGCCCCACCAATTTTTTTGATTACCTGGGCTTGGACTACAATGCCACCTCGGCGAGCCATGCACTTTTATTTACTGAACGCGCACACGGCACCCCGAACAGCCTGAACCTTAACTTGTCTGAGCATCCCGGCGTTCCGTTTTACTTCGCCGCCGGTATGGCCCGAGTGCTCTCGGGCACTGATTTTGGCTCCAGCCCTACAGAGCGCTGCGTCAATTTTTTCATCAATATCGATAAATACTGGGCTGTCCAAGCCGTACTGGCTGCCGTTATTGCGGCCTTCGGGGCGGCTGCGCTTTCTTTATACTGCAACCGGGCCGGAGTTGCCCTGTGTCTGGCTTTGTTCGGCATTCCCCTGACTTTTTTGCCGTTCGCCTATTGCGAAGCGTATGTATATTCCTGTTTCAATGAAACATTTGCCTTGCCGGCGGCTGCGCTTTTTTTTCTGATTGCAGATGCCATATTCAATAAATCTTGCACTGGGAACAGACCTTGGGCGTTTTTCTTTTTACTGGGAATTATGGGAGGAATTGCGTATTCAATCAAGCTCCCATACATTGCCATATCAGTTACAGGTTTTGCGGTTGCTCCCCTTGCTTACGGCATACAACGTGAAGCATACCCTCGGCTATTAAAAGCTACTATCCTCTACATATTCGGCATAGCCACGGTAATGGCGGTGCTGGCGGCTATTTTCGGCCCCGAGATGGTTCGGACCTTCGTGATGCGTCATTACGGGGTTCTAATGCATACCGGATTTGCGGGGGACGGGGAGGCGGGCATTGTTTCAGCAAGCGCTGTCTGGCATAATTTCAAGGAATTAAGCCATTTTTTGTGGAAATTTCGAATCCCCTGCTTCCTGTTCTTGCTGCTTTTGGGCGGTCTCGCTGCATCAGGACAGTTGCGGCTGTTGAGAAAGCGCAACGTGGGGCTTATTGCTCTGCTCATGACCCTATACGGTCTGGCCGTGCTTAAGCATTGGGGTGACCATTATGCGCTGGTCCTTTTTATTTTCTTTATTTTCTTATTTTATGAAACGGCCAGACCCTATCTTTGCGGGCAAGTTATCTGGCCCAGGAAAAATATCAGCGGAGAAAGGCTAAGGAGAATTGTAACCGCAGTATTATGCGTTGCTTTGTTCGGCAGTGTTGTCAGGCCGATTTATAAATTTTCTGACCGGGTGGATAGACTTGTCAGCAACAGGGAAACCAAGGCTGAGTTCTTGTCAAGTCTTGATGCCTTGCCGCTTAAGCCTGATGAAGGCATATATTTTCAGTGGGGGGCACATGCCTTGCCCATATTTGGAATTACGCACCCGTTGTCGCTTACCTACCTGCATGAGCCGCAAATTACTTATGATACGTTACGTTATTTTTTCCCGAACCATAAAATGCAATCCAATCTGACTTATTCGGTTGACAAGTCGTTTATAAGCTTGCGCTATCTGGTTTCCTGGGATCCTCTGCGCAAAGAAGGCGTTCCCATTATTCCTTTTGACACTCCGCACCCGCGTCTTGTTTTTGAGCCCAAGGACAACATTATATTGCAGTGGCGGGATAATGCGTATCCGAGCCAGTCGTTGTGGTGTACGGAGAAGGCAGTGCCTATTCCGCCGCAACACTGAGAGTTTAGGCAAGAACTCAGGCAGGGTACGGAATAGTAGCTCCAGGTTCACAGGCTTTGACGCACAGAGGTCACTAGAGCAGTTCAACTTTGAAATGTTGCAAAACTCAAATACCAAATGCTGGCATTGGAGCCAA
>CAZNBK010000009.1:2876-18414 GCA_964571105.1 uncultured Desulfovibrionaceae bacterium | reverse complement strand
CTGGGGCTCCCAGATGGTCAAGCAGCTGGAAGGCCTCCTGGGCAGCCACAAGGCGGCCTGCGGTCAACACAGCCATGCCTTCCAGCACCAGGGTTTTGCCTTCACCGACGGTTTCAACCGGGCCGATGAAGCCAGGGAACACTTCGCCGGGGCCTTCCAGTTTACAGCGCGGCTCAATGGCGTCTTTCACGGGCATAATGCGCGTGCTGTCGCCGGGGTGAGCCAGATCGAAGTCAACGGACACAAGCCGTTCATCTTCAAGAAGCAGAGCCTTGAGCTCTTCCTTGTTGATGGTCAGCGTTCCGTTATTTACCTCGGTCTTGTCGCCGAACTGCAGTTGCCTGATGGCGATTTTACAGAGTTCCAGTTTCACGGATTCCTCCAGAATGGGGTTTACGCGCATAGCCCGGATGGGCGCTATGCGCAATTCCGGGCCAATTCTTCCCCTTGCCTCAGCGATGCGGGAACGTATCCTTCTGGGATCACGCCCGATTGCTCTAGGGGAAGACGCATCAATTCATAATCAAGTAAAGCGCAGGCCTCCAGCAGCGATACAGGAGCTGCGGCAGGGGCGAGCGCTTTATTATTGTTATAGACCAGCAGCGCTTCTTCAATAAAATGAAGCGAAGCCATATCCAGACCGCCGGTTAAGCCCGGAGCGGCAAGAACAAGGCTGCGGTAGGGTTGCTGGTAAGGCCGATAGTTGCCGTAAAGGGGGTGGTGCAAAAGCCGCCAGCCCAGATGGATGCAATCGCGCGCGGCTGTAACCACGGGCCTGGCATCCGTGTCTAAAAAGACGCAGATAAATTTAGAGCGGGATTCCGCCTGAGCTGTAACCGCCTGCACGACCTGCAGACCCGCCTCGGTAAAGGCGCGTCACTGGCTGTGCGGCAAAGACAGCATCAAGGGATTATTGGTAAACAACGCAACAGACATACAAACGCCTCAGGGAATTTTTTTGTCTGTCACACCGGGGAGGATGCTTCAGAGTGCGTCCGGCCATGCTCCTGGAACCTGATAGTTTCGGTTGCCCTTGCCCCTTCGGTGGACACGCCCACAGCATTCTTGGCTATACAGCAAAATGCTCTGAACGCGCCGCTCTCACATGACCATCTTCCGCTGGTTCTGGCGGCGCACAGCTGAAACAGTTACCGGAAACCGGAGGGTGGCGGGGAAATAAAAAAGCCCGCCGCCACATACTATTCCGAGCGTGAACCGCTCTTCCAGTCTGTCGCGCCGGGAAGGCTGCTTCAGAGTGCGTCCGGTCATGCTCCTGGAACCTGAGAGTTTCGGTTGCCCTTGCCCCTTCGGTGGGCACGCCCGAGCATTTACTCTGAACGCGCCGCTCTCACATGACCATCGTCCGCGGAAGTCTTATGGATAAATATATATCGATTGGAAAGGCGTTTGTCAATAAAAAGTACAATAATATTAGCTTGTTAAAAAATTCACAAGAGTGAAAGCGTTGCCAAACTGCACTTTGCGCCCTTTTATTTTTTGTTCCGAAGCACCCGGACGTCACCGGTGCGCTGGGTAATTTTTTGCGCGTCAAAGTACTCGAGCAAGGGGATCATGTGCTTGCGTGAAAGCCCGGTAATCGCCTTCATTCCTGCGATATCCAGGGTTTCGTTGGACTTGAACCAGTCAAGGACGGCCTCTTCTATCGCCGCCAGGTGCTCGGCGGCGTACCAAAGATCCGGAGATATCCGGACCAGCTTGCCGCTGTCCCGCAGTGAAGCGAGCAAGGGCATGGCCTGCTTGGCCGTGGTTTGCAAGCTTTCAAACAGGGCGCTGGAACTCGGCGGCGCCCAGCCGCCATCCCGGCAGGCCTGCAAAAGCGCATCGCTCAAAGGCGCTTGCTCCCGGCTAAAAGCAGCTTCATGGAGCGGCAGACGCACGTATTCGCCCTGCACCTCCATATCGCCTTTTTTGACCAATTGCTCGATGATGTAATGCGCAAGCTTGGGCGGCAAGTTTTTGCCCCAACCGGACAAAAGCTCACTGCGGTTCATCCCCTGCTTTTCCGGAGATTTCTTGTGATAATCGGAAACAGCCGCCAGGCAGGCCGCAGTCAACGGGGCGATAAAGGCCTCGGCCACATAAGTTTTCTGCGTTTTGTCAAAACAGAAAATCCGGCGGCTGTCCATGAGTTTGCCCAGAACTTTTTCCAGGACGCCGGAATCAAGGTTGACCAGCACCCGCAAACAATCGAACGTGATCCCCTGAACCGCGTCTTGGGTGCAAACAAGCTGGGTGACGATCAGATCGTCCAGGGAAACGGCAGATTGCCCGTCCTGCGCATAAGCCTGCGGCACCAGCGCCTGCATCTTTGCACAGCGCTCGGCAAAACCCGGCTCGCGCTTGCGCGTCGGCATTCCCAAGGGGTTGAGAACAACGCCCCCGGCCACAGTCTGCAACGGCGAAAACGAGCGGAGCACAATCCTGTCGCCAAAAACAGCCACGGCCTCTTCCGGCAGGCGAATCTCGCACAAACCGGCCTCGCCGGGCTGAAGCAGGTCGCGGTCCAAAAAATACAGCCGAGCCTGGATTTCACCCGAACCGTGGTGCAGATGAATTTCAGCCCGGTGGCGAATGGCTTTGGGTGACGAGGGCAGACAAGAGACCCAGGCCAGCCAGCGTTTGCTGGGGAACAAGGCCCCTGGGTGGCTGAGAACGTCGCCCCGCCGGATATCTTCCACGGCCAGGTCGGGCAGGTTTACAGCGGTTCTGCGCCCGGCCTGCGCCTCCTCAACTTTGCCCCAGTGGTTTTGCAGCCCGCGCACCTTGCTTTGCCGTGTGCCGGGGTAAACCTGCACGGTGTCGCCCAGCCTGACCTTGCCGGCAACCATGGTCCCGGTTACCACGGTGCCGTGCCCGCGCAGAGTAAAAATTCTATCCACGGGAATCCGGAGAAGATCCTGCGAGCGAGCCGGTGCAAAGGCCGCCTCCAGTTCAACCAGGGCTTTGGCAAGCGCGTCCAGGCCCTGCCCGGTCTGGGCCGAAACAGGAATAACCGGAGCGTTTTCCAAAAACGAACCTTTCAGAAAAGCGCTTACATCTTCCTGAGCAAGCGCCAGCAGGTCTTCATCCACGGCGTCGATCTTGGTCAGTGCAACAACGCCGTGCGAGATGCCCAGCAGGGAACATATTTCAAGATGCTCGCGGGTTTGCGGCATGACCCCCTCATCGGCGGCAATGACCATGAGCACAAAATCTATGCCCGAAGCCCCGGCCACCATGGTGTGCACAAAGCGCTCGTGCCCTGGAACATCGATGACGGAAATCGCCCGCTCGCGGTCGTCCGCTCCGTTTCCATCGCTTGCTTGCGGCAGGCGCAACTCGGCAAAACCCAGTTCAATGGTAATGCCGCGACGTTTTTCCTCATCCAGGCGGTCGCAGTCCACACCGGTCAGGGCCCTGATCAAAGTCGTCTTGCCGTGGTCGATGTGTCCGGCTGTTCCCATTACTACAGGCATGAATAACTCCCTAGCTTATAGACTCAGCTTATAGACTGCGCCCGGCGCTTGCGCAAAATTGCTGCGTGCAGCGCCCCAAAATCCGCAGTGCCGCCCCCGGATTACACTCGGCAGCAGCGCGGGTGGATTATTTCATTGTTTGAAACTCTGTTCAAGAGCATTGCTGCCCAGTGACCCCATAGTAAACAACATCTGCCAAAGACTCTTGGCGGCAAAAGCAAGTTCCGCCTGGGTCCTTGTCGCGGACGGCATGGGGCAATATTCGAGAATTCCGCTCTCCGGGGCTGTCTTGCACTTGTCTGCCGCCGATAATTAGCTTATACATTTGACCGGGGAAGCGTTTCGTCACCGGTGTGGCGCCTGGTCTTCAAAACCAGTGGGGGGCGGAAACGTCCCTTGTAGGTTCGACTCCTATACGCTTCCGCCAGCTGAAATCCCATTTTGTCCTGCCAAATTTTGCGCCGGTAGCAGGACGTATTTTTTACTCCCCTGCCTGGCGGCCCTTACAGCAAAAAAACGCCTACTTCTGGCCGCCGGTTTCTTTGTCCTTGTCCCGCGCCTGCTTTTGCTTCTGTTCTTCCAGCACACGGCCGAGAAAACCGCCGCATCAGCCCCGATATTGCCTGTAACCGGGAGGAACGGCTTTAATCAAAAACACCGTAGCGGCAATGGCTATGCCTACAAGTATGAAACCCAACATTTTTTATACCCCTTTGGCAGCCGACCCCGGCGCTGAAACAGTTTCCACCTGCGCGGCCCGGCTTGCGCCCGGACTTCTGCCTGCATAAATACTACCCGGGTTTTAGGGCAAGCGTCAATGCGCAGTTCTCGGCGCGCCCAACGCGCCTGGCTTGAATTTCGTTTAAGACTGAGCTAATACACGGAAAAGTAACTTACCCCTTTAACCCAAAGGCCGCCATGCACAGCAGAAAGAATTGAGACCTTGCCTATTTGGACACGGTGTGTCCAAATTGTGAGGCTGCTTCGCCCAGGCTGTTTGCATCGGCTTTTACCCGCCGCTGTTTCCCCATATAACCGCCTGTACGGAGCCTGTCTGCTCGCGAGTTTGAGCGGTTCAACGGCACTTATTCACACAGGAGGTTTTATGAAACGCATTATTACTGTTTTTTCCCTGGCCGCCATCTTGGTCCTCTCTTCAATGGGCATTGCGCAAACCGCAGAACTGGACAGCTTTTCCGACCTTAAAGGCACGCTGGACATCTCCGGCGGCACCGCGCACATCCCGGTAATGAAAGAAGCTGCAAAGAGAATCATGGAAGCCAATGCGGACATTCGCATTACGGTTACGGGCGGCGGTTCCGGGGTCGGCGTCCAGCAGGTCGGCGAAGGCCTGGTGCAGATCGGCAATACCGGCCGCGCCCTCAAGGAAAGCGAAATTGAAAAATATGGCCTGGTCAGCTGGCCGTTCGCCATTGACGGAGTTGCCGCAGTGGTCAACCCCGACAACCCGGTTAGTTCCTTAAGCAAGGAACAGCTCAGCAAAATCTACTCCGGCGAAATTGCCAACTGGAAGGACGTTGGCGGCGACGATGCGGCCATTTCTCTGTATATCCGCGAAGACGGCAGCGGCACGCGGGAAACCTTTGAATCCCTGGCCATTGACGAAATCGAAATTTCGGCAAAGAGCAACGTAGTCAGCTCCAACGGAGCCATGAAAACGTCCATTGCCCAAGACAAAAACGCCATCGGTTACGTGGGCATCGGGCACCTGGACGATTCCATTAAAGGGCTGATCCTGGACGGCATGACCCCGTCGCAGGAAAACGCCAAAGACGGTTCCTACAAAATCACCCGTCTCTTGTACATGAACACCAAAGGCCAGCCCGAAGGCCTGACCAAGGCTTTCATCGACTATCTCTACACCCCGGAAGGTGACGAGATTATTGCCAAGGCCGGATACATCCCCACGGGCAGGGAATAATGCCGGGGACGGACTTAAATAAACGCGGGGGGAGACTTGGCGCTCTCCCCGCCTGCTTGGCGGCAGGCCTGGCCCTGCTGGGCATAGGCCTGCTGTTTGCCATGATCATTATTTTTGCGCTGCCTGCCCTCCTGCACCAGGGGGCGGACGGGGTATTCACCTGGTCCTGGCGGCCCTATCAGGGTGAATTCGGAATTTTGGCCATGTTTTCCGGGTCGATCATTTTAGCGGCCTCGGCCTTGCTCCTGGCCTGGCCGCTGTCGCTGGCCATCTGCTGCTGGCTGATTACCTCGCCGCAAAGTATTTTTCAGGCCCCGCTCCGCGCCTGCGTCCGCCTGATGACTGCCGTGCCCACTGTGGTTTACGGGTTTGCCGCTGTATTTCTTGTCACCCCGCTGGCCCGCGCCTGGCTCGGCGGTTCTGGACTTTGCTGGTTTTCGGCCTCGCTGGTGCTTGCGCTTCTGGTTTTGCCGACCATGATCCTGGTGCTCGAAGCCGGGCTGGCCCCCCGGCTGGGCAAGCTCTGCCCCGGCGGCCTGGCCCTGGGCTTCGACCGCCTGGAGCTGCTGTGGTTTATAGTTTTGCCCCAGTCGCGCAACGCTCTGCTGGCAGCGGCGCTGCTCGGAATTGGCCGGGCTTTCGGCGATACGCTAATCCCGCTGATGCTGGCGGGCAATGCCCCCCAGGTGCCTTTGGCCCTGGGCGACAGCCTGCGCACCCTGACCGCGCATATGGCCCTGGTTACTGCCAACGAAGTGGGCGGCGCGGCCTACAATTCGCTTTTTGCCGCCGGAGCCATGCTCCTGGCCGTTACCGCCGCCACAAGTCTGGCCCTGCGCCGCCTGCAAGGCAAGGCAAGCAAGCCGCAGGAGCATGCCCAATGAAGCGCCCGCTGCTCTTTCGCCTGCTCAAAACCGGCGCGCCCTTTGCGGTCATGCTGCTTTTTTTCTGCGTGGCCGGGCTGCTTGTATTTTTAGCGGCCAAGGGCGTTCCCACCCTGGGAAAAGAATTATTTTTCGGAGATACGCCGGTGCTGGCCGCCATGCTCGGCAGGCAGCCGGTTTGGGACGGCCTGTGGCCCGCTTTTGTCGGCAGCATCTGCCTGGTGGGCATTACCCTTTGCCTGGCGCTTTTCCCCGGTGTCGGCTGCGGCGTCTTTCTGGCCGAATACGCCTCGCCGAAAATTAAAGCCGCAGCAGGGGCGGCAATCGACATGCTGGCGGGCACACCGTCCATTGTGATGGGCTTGTTCGGCTTTACGCTGATTCTTTTTCTACGGCGCACATTTATGCCCGAGGCCAATACCTGCCTGTTGCTGGCCGCCGGATGCCTGGCCCTGCTGGTGCTGCCGGTACTGATTGTCAGCACCAGGGAGGCGCTGGAGGCTGTGCCCCAAGATCTGAAGTTGACTGCGGTTTCATTGGGTTTCAGCAAAGAACGGCGCATTCGCCACGTGCAGCTTCCAGCCGCAGCCCCCGGCATTTGGAGCGGCATTATCCTGGCCCTGGGCCGTTCCGCAGAAGACACCGCCGTGATCATGCTCACCGGAGTTGTTGCCAATGCGGGGCTTCCGGCCGGCATCAGCGCCAAGTTTGAGGCGCTGCCGTTTTACATATTTTACCTCACCGCCGAATACCAGACGCAGGAACAGCTCATGCGCGCGTTCGGCGCATCATTGGTCCTGCTTTTGTTGGCCGGAGGGCTGATTCTCCTGGCCGGCTTCATGGGGGCCAAATACCGCCGCCGCTGGCAAAGGAGCGCTTTGTGAAAGGTACGGTGATGCTTGCCGATGTTTCTGTTTCTTTTTTCAACCAAACGGTTTTGAACAATGTCCACGCCGAGTTTCCGGCCAATCAAATTTCCGTACTGGTGGGCAGGTCCGGTTCCGGCAAAACAACGATTCTGCGCACCGTCAACCGCTTGAACGAAGAATTTCCCGGTTGCCGGACCAGCGGGCAGGTGAATGCCGATTTCGGGCAGGGCCCTCAGAATATTTATGCCCCGGGTATTTCTTTGGCGCAGCTGCGCCTGCGCGTGGGCATGCTCTTTCAAACCCCGAACTGCTTTCCGGTGAGCGTGTATCGCAACATTGCCATGCCCTTGGAGTTGGTGGCCGGCACACCGACCGGGGAAATACCGGGCAAGGTTCAGGCCTCTTTGGAGTCTGTGGGCTTATGGGCTGAGCTGCAAGACCGGCTGGACGCCCCGGCTGAACGCCTGTCCGGCGGGCAGCAGCAGCGGCTGTGCCTGGCGCGGCTCCTGGCCCTGCAACCGGCCATTTTGCTGCTGGATGAGCCGACCGCCTCCCTGGATGTTCATGCCGCCAGGGGAATCGAAGAACTTTTGCGGGAACTCGCCGCCAAGTATACCATTATCATGGTTTCCCACGAGCTGAGCCAGGCCCGCCGCCTGGCCGATCAGGCCCTGATTTGCGCCAATGGAGAAATTGTCGGTGTAATTAAAGACAAGACGCAGCTATGCGAAGACAGATTGGCCGAAATCATGCAATCGGCTGATTTGCAGGGCTGATTATTATAAACCGCCCCGATTAAATCGTTTTTTTCTTTTTTTGGGGGGGGGGTACGGAATTTTACGCTTGCGCCCGCCAGGGCACGGCCACAAGTGGTAAATGCTCTAAGCAAGAAAATCCAGGGCCTTGCGCAGGGCTTCGGCTGTGTCTGCAAATTCTCCGGCCTGAATGGTTCGGGGATCAAAACACAGGCAATCCTGCTCCACTCGGGCAAGAACCGGCGGATTGACCTGCAAAAGAGCCTTAAGCAGGGCATCGGGCGTGGCAGAAGCGTGTGAGACGCAAACCACGGCTGTGGGCAGATCGGCCTCGGGGAACGCGCCGCCGCCCACCCGGGAATTGCCCTCGCGCACAAACACGGAAACACCCGCAACCTGCGGCAGTACCCCCGCCAACTCCCGGGCTTTTCGCTCCAGCTCGTCCTTGTTCATGCAAATCATGCGCAGAGTGGGAATGCGCTCTTTGGCCAAATTGGGGTCGGTGTAAAGGCGTAAGCTGGCTTCCAGGGCGGCCAGAGTCAGCTTGTCGATGCGCACGGCGCGGTGCAGCTGATTTTTCTTGATGCGCTCAATGTACGCCGCCTTGCCCGCGATAATACCGGCCTGCGGACCGCCGAGCACTTTGTCGCCGCTAAAAGTAACCACATCCACACCGGCGGCAAGCACCTGACGAACGGGCGGTTCTCCGGTGAGAAAGGGAACGCCCAGGGAGGCCATGTCAAAAAGCAGCCCGCTGCCCAAATCCTCAATGAGCGGCAACCCGGTTTCTCCGGCCAGCCCAGCCAGTTCCTCGCGAGAAACGTCTTTGGTAAAGCCGATGATCCGGTAATTGGAGGTGTGCACCTTCATCAGGGCGGCGGTTTGTTCGTTTATTGCTTCCGCATAATCGGCCAGGTGGGTACGGTTGGTAGCGCCCACTTCCCGCAAGAGGCAGCCGCTTTTGGCCATGACCGCCGGAATACGGAAGCTGCCGCCGATTTCCACCAGTTCACCGCGCGAAACCACAACCTCACGGCCCTTGCACAAGGTGTCGAGCACCAGAAGCACGGCAGCCGCATTGTTGTTGACCGCAATGGCGGCCTCTGCGCCGGTCAGGCGGCAGATAAGGTCTTGCACATGGCTCTGACGGCTGCCGCGTTCGCCGCCCGCCAGGTCGAACTCCAGATTGGAATAGCTGCGGGCCGCCTCGGCCACGGCAGCCACGGCTTCGTCCGCCAGCAGGCTCCGACCGAGGTTTGTATGGATAATCACGCCTGTGGCATTGATAATCCGGCGCAAGTGCGGGGCAGTTGCGGCGTGCCGGACAATGCACGGCAGCAGCAGCTTTAAAGTCAACGCATCTTTGTCCCGGAGCAACCCCTGCCGGACAGCTTCGCGCTGTTTGTCCAGAAAATCTTCAATGGCCTCGCGCAGCAGCGGGCGGGGAGTCTGGACGGCAAGCACGGCGCATAATGCGCTCAACTCCGCGTCCAGCCCCGCAGAGTCCGGGGAGCTAACCGCAGCAAGCACGGCGCTCATGGACGGCAGAGAGCGCATGAGCTCATGCAGTGTTTCAGAAGCCGGAGGGGGAACGGAATTTGTCATGGTTTGTAAAGAATAGCGCAGTCGCCGGGCAAAAACAATACCTGCTCCGGCGCGGCCCCTTATTTATACAGGTTCACGGCCAAATGCCGCAGAAGATCAGCTCCGCAGGACTTGCCGGTCATACTTTCTTCGTCGCCAATTGCCCGATAGCCTCCAGGGCATAATCGATTTCTGCGGCGCTCGTGTCCATGCCGAAACTGAAGCGCAAGGTGCCGCCGGGAAAGGTGCCCATGCTTTTATGCGCCAGCGGCGAACAGTGCAGACCGCTGCGGATTTGTATCCCGTATTCCGCGCTTAACTGCCTGGCAACCTCGCCGGAATCCCGGCCCGGAATATTGATGGAAACCACCGGCATCCAGTTCTCAGCAACATATCCGCCATAAACGGAAACGGGCAATTGCCGGACCCCATCCACAAATCTTGTGGTCAGCGCCATTTCGTGCGCCCGGATGTCCGCAAAACCCGCCCGTTGAATCGCAGCGACAGCGGCGCGCAGGCTCAATATCCCGAGCATGTTCGGCGTGCCCGGCTCAAAACGGTCGGGCAAAAAATCGGGCATGTCCAGGGAGTGTGAAATACTGCCCGTGCCGCCCGCTTTCCAGACATTTATTTCACCGGCGATTGCCTTGTTGAGAATAATCCCTCCGCACCCGGCCACGGCCCGCAAGCCCTTGTGCCCGGTAAAGGCTATGGCGTCGACATGCTCATCCAGGCGCACGGGCAGGTGACCGGCGGTCTGCGCCGCATCCAGCACGGTGAACAGACCGCATTGCCTGGCTATGGCAAAGGCTTCCTTTACCGGCAAGATATTGCCCAAAACATTGGAGGCGTGCGTCATGACCAGAAACCGGGTGTTCGGTCGCACCTGCTCCGCTATTGCCTGCGGGTTAAACAGGCCGTCGGGCGTACACGGCAGCCAGGTCACTTCGATCTTGCCCTGCTGTTGCAACAAGTGCAGCGGTCGCGCCACGGCATTGTGTTCAAGCCCGCTGGCCAACACGTGGCAGCCTTCGCGAGCCAGCCCATTGATCAACATATTCAGGCTTTCTGTGGCCCCGGAAGTAAAAATGACTTGCCCGGGGTTTGCAACGGCGAACAGTTCCGCCAGGGCCAATCTGGCTTCCAGAGCCGCTTCAACGGCGACCAGTTCATCGCCGCCGCGCCCGGCGCTTGTGTGCTGGTTGTCTGTTAAATACCCGACCAGGGCATCGGTTACTTCTTTGGGCTTGCTGCCCGAAGTGGCGGCATGGTTCAGATTCACAGTCTGCATGGGCAGTCCTTTTCTCCGGCAGCATTTTATCCGGTTGCATTATAGAGAGGTTTGTCTCGACAGAGAGGCTTGTCTAGCTGTTGTCCGGGTAATTTAGCCAGCCATAGGATGACGTTATAAATAGATTTCCTCAATAATAGATTTTATCAATCTCAGAAATTTGAAAAACACATAAATTAGTGACAGCGCGGACAACCGGTGATAAGATAGCCCCATTGTTTTTAATATTCAATGCATGTTTGGAGGGTTTTTGGGATGCAAAAGAAAGGACTGTTGTTGTTGATTGGCACAGGCGGCATTATCGGCCTGTTGGCCATACTTTTAATGAAAATGGGCAATCCGCCGAATATGGGCATTTGCGTGGCCTGCTTTTTAAGAGACACCGCCGGCGCCCTGGGCTTGGACAGCGCCAAGCCTGTTCAATATATTCGGCCGGAAATTATCGGTTTTATTTTTGGCGCTTTCGTTCTGGCTGTTGCCGGAAAAGAGTTTAAGCCCAGCGGCGGCTCGTCTCCGTTGCTGCGCTTCGTAATCGCTTTCTTTGTCATGATCGGGGCCCTGGTTTTCCTGGGCTGCCCCCTGCGCATGGTCCTGCGCCTGGCCGCAGGCGACTTGAACGCCCTCATCGGGCTGTTTGGCTTCATTGCCGGTATCGGCCTGGGCAGTGTTTTCCTGAACAAAGGCTTCTCGTTGGGCCGTGCGGCTGCCCAGCCCAAGGCCAGCGGGTTTGTCATGCCGCTTTTGGCAGTGGCCTTGCTGGTTTTCCTGCTGATTCGTCCGGCCTTTATCCTGTTCAGTGAAGAAGGCCCCGGCTCCGCGCACGCCCCCATCGCAATTGCCCTGCTGGCCGGACTGGCGGTAGGCGCTTTGGCGCAACGCAGCCGCATGTGCATGGCGGGCGGCATCCGCGACGTCATGCTCATCAACAATTACAACCTGCTGATCGGCTACGGCATGGTTTTTGTGGCTGCGCTGGTCGCCAACCTGTTTATCGGCAACTTCAATCTTGGCTTTGAAGGCCAACCCATAGCCCATACCGATTATGTCTGGAACTTCCTGGGCATGGCCCTGGTGGGCTATGGTTCGGTTCTGCTTGGCGGCTGCCCCCTGCGCCAGGTGGTTATGGCCGGCGAAGGCAATGCCGACGCGGGCATTTGTGTATTCGGCATGATCGTAGGCGCAGCCACGGCCCATAACTTCGGTCTCGCGGCTTCTCCCGCCGGAGCGCCCGTAAACGGCCAAATCGCCGTTATTATCGGCTTTGTGATCCTTTCCGCCATTGCGTTTGCCAACACCAGAGTATTCAAAGGAGCGAGGTTAGCGGCATGAGTGACAATTTGATAGATGCACGCGGGCTTAGTTGCCCGGAACCGGTTTTAATGGCCAAGCAAGCTTTGAAAGATTACCCCAACGGCGGTTTCGCCATGGCGGTTTCCAGCGCAACGGCCAGAGATAATGTGCTGGCGCTCCTGGAAAGTAACGGGTTCGCCCCTGTGCTGGAAGAAAAGCAGGAAGAATGGTTCATTCAGGCCCCGGCGAAATAACTCTGCTGGTAACCTTTTACTCTGTGAGCTCAGCCCTGTTTGCGCAAAAAGTTCTGAGCAAAATCGGGGTAAACTGCACGGTCATTCCGGTGCCGCGCAGCGTATCGTCCTCCTGCGGCTATGCGCTTGAGGCATTGAGTGTGCACGCTGCGGAGCTGTCTGCGGAACTCAATAAAGCGGACATTGAATGGGAATCCATTTACCGGCAGGACACCGGCAGTATGGGCAAATATAGCCGAATGCTGCATTTTGCTGATAATTAGCGCCGATCGTCCAATCAACCAGGCATGTTGCCTGTGAACACCGCTTTTCGGCCTGCGGTCTGACCTTGTAGAAATAAAACCCGGCGGAGATCGATCCGCCGGGTTTTATGTATTTGCCGCAATCTGCGTATTTTTTAATATTCTTTCACTACCAAGGCTAAACTGCTCTTGTTTTAAAGCGCGAAATACAACTCAATGGTGTTGGAGGCGTCACTGTTGCTGTAACAATAGTGCGCGGCAACATGCTTGACCAGGTGCACGCCCAGGCCGCCTTGCTGGCGTTCCTCCAGCGGCTGGGTAGTATCCGGAACCGGAGCCTCCACAAAGGGGTCAAACGGCTCGCCGAAGTCGCGAACCATCACGCAAAAATGCGGAACTTCGTCCAGTTTAACCACCCGGCAGCCTATTTCCGCAAGGCCGCCTTCTTCGTTGTAGGCATGACGGAAAACATTGACCAGAAGCTCTTCCACAGCCAATTCCACTTGCAGCCGGATATTGTCGTGCCCGGGCGGGATATGTTGCCCAAGGAACTCATTGACCACAGCCAATTGATCCAGGCTGGCGGGCAAGGTTATTACCGGCATAATCAATCCTTGGCCGCTAGGGCCGCCTCAAGGCTGTCGTAAATGGACAGCATGGTGTTAAATCCCGAGATTTTAAAGACATCGGCCACCATGGGACGCATGCCGCAAAACTTCAGGCGACCGCCCGAAGCTTTGGCGCCCTTGATCAGTGTCAGCACCGAGCGCAGACCGGCGGAGCTTATGTATTCCAACTTATCCAGATCAATAATCAGCTCTTTGGGGCCTTGCTCCAGCACAGGGCCGAATGCGGCGTCAAACTCACCGGCATTTCCGGCATCCATGCGCCCTTCCATGGCAATAACAATAATTTCGGGGCTTTTTTCCGTAATGGAAATGTTCATGGTCTTCTCTTTTGTTGCAGCGTGTAAGTATTAAACAGCCTTAAGCTAGCGATAACTCAGCAGCAGTCCCTGGCTTAGTTTCAGCCAGCCGTCAAGGGTCACAAATAATAACAATTTGAAAGGCAGGGAAATGGTCATGGGCGAAACCATCATCATGCCCATGGCCAAAAGAATGTTGGAAATGATCAAGTCAATGGCGATGAACGGCAAATATAACAAAAAACCGATCTGAAAGGCTTTGGTCAACTCGGAAATGGTAAAGGCCGGAATCATGATCAGAGGGTTGTGGTTGGTGATGGTGCTGTGCTTATCCGCAGGCCAGATGCGTTTGGCCGTGCTCATGAGCACCTGGGTCACCGCCGGATCGGTATTGGCCTCCAAAAACTCGCGCAAAGGCGGCGCTGCGGCCTCCACCAGGCCCAGCACCTCCTGGACATCGGGGTTTCCACTGCTGGGGTGCTTTTCGATGATCTCAAACGTCTCCATGGCCACCGGCCCCATGATGAAAATGGTAAAAATAATCGCCAGGCCGTTAATAACCATCATGGGCGGCACCTGCTGCACCCCCAGGGCGTTGCGCACCAGGGAGATGACCACCACTATTTTTACATAGGAAGTGACCATCATAAGCATGAACGGCAATAACCCCAGCACTGCCAGGGTAACCATAAGCACCAGCGGGTTGATCCCGGCCATAGATTATTTTCCCGTATTCAGACTGACCAGTTGCACGCCCAAAGCGCCGCCCACATCGACCAAGCGACCCGAACCCAAAATCTGTCCGTTTACCCGCAACTGTACCGGCGCGGTCAGATCCGCCGCCAGGGCAAATGTATACCCAGGCGTTAACGCGGCAATTTCCGCCACGGTCATCAGTTGGCGGCCCAATTCAAAAGAAACCGTCATTTCCAGCCCGTCCAAATCAACAGGAACCTGGGAAAGACCGCCATCAGGCGCTTGCGCCTCTCCGACCGTCTCCGGTGCAGGCGCATCCGGCATACCGGCCTCGGTCGCCTCAGCGCCGGTTTCAGGCATGATCTCATCCATTGTCTCACTCCTTGCTTCGTTAGCCTCGGCAGGCGGTAAATTATGCGCAAAGCCCAGCACTGTGGCCTGCCCTTCCGCAAGGCTGCAGAAGATGCCCCGGTCTTTTGCCAAGCGCAGCCACAGCTTGCCCTCTTGGGCCGGGTACTGTTCGGGCAGGATAATATCGTCGCAAGCCAAAGCGCGCAATTCGCGCAAGGACAACCTGGCCGATCCGGCTTCCAGGGCAACAGCCACGGGCAAATTATCCGCACACCCCGGTTTGAGCGGTCTGCTGCGCAGGCCTTGCAAAACTGTTTCGGCTGTGCCTTGTCCGGGAACGGATACGGTCATCGGCACAGCAACATCGGGCAAGTGCAGCAGCAGAGGGACAGCACAGGCGAACTCTGCCTGCTCAAATTTGCCTTCGGCCAAGATTGTCACCGGCCCTTCCAACCCGAAAAAATCCGCCAAGGCAGCCAGAAGCGGCCCCAGGGCCAGCTCCAGCAAGGCAAGCCTGAGCCCTTCGGGCAGCGCCGCAGGATCGCCGATGCACTCGCCCACCGGGTGCAGATTAATGGGCGCGGTGGAGGCAAACTGTATTTGCCAGGCTTCTCCGCCCACATCCAGGTCCAGACCGCACTGCGCCGTAAACGGACGCTGCCAGGGGTCCGGCGCAAAAGAGCAGGGTTTCCCGGAAATTTCAAACTCACGGGGGTAATCCCTGTCCGTCAGCAGGTTAAGAAACCTGGCTTGCAGCGGATTAAGCGGCTGAGGCACATAAATTTGTTCACGGGGCATGGGGAAATCTGTTCTCCGGTGCGTTTAAATTTGCGCTAAGCTTACACCTGTTCCGGGCCATAGTCGATAAGCCCCTGCGAACGGCGATTGCTGTCGTTATCACCCTGTTGGCTTTCCTCCCGGCTTTCTACCCGCACGTTCACTGGACCATGTTTTTCCAACTGTTCCTTGAGGGCTTGCT
>CAZNBK010000009.1:0-2866 GCA_964571105.1 uncultured Desulfovibrionaceae bacterium | reverse complement strand
TTACCATCTGCACAAGCAGCAGCCCGTCCGGGCCCCGCTGCAACATAATTTCCGTGCCCCGCAAGATGGAATCATTTATTTGCAGGCGCACTTCAGCCGCTTCGCCGGATTTGGGTTCAGACACAAGTATGCGCTGCACCAGGTCATCGACCAGTTCGCCGAGGTCATCCGCCGCCGGGGCCACGGACGCCGCGCTCTCCACGCCGCCCATCCGGTTCTCAAACAGCGAGCCGAACAGGCTTGAAGCCGAGGGCATGGCCTGGCTGTTCTGCCCGTCTTCCCCGTCTTTGCTTCCTTGCTCCTGACCGCGGTTGTCCCTTTCGGAAAGCGCCCGCTCAAATGCATCTTTGGCCTGACGTCCCGGCTCCGCCTGCCCGGCAACGCCCTGTGAGCGATTGTCCGCATGTTCCAGCCGCACATTATCCATTTTTATCGAAGTGGTCATAAGCGCCTCAATGGTCTTCTTCCTGCCCCGGCAAAGCAAGCACTTGTTTGGGGCTGAAATCTTCCAGTTCCAAATCAGCGGCCCGCTCAGCTTCCTTGGCTTCCGCCTGGGTCCAGATATCCTTATGCGTTTCTATTTTCATTTTTTCCTTGCGGGCGGAGTTCAGCGCGGCCTGCGCCGTGCGCAGGTCCTGCCTGCGTTCGTCCACAATTTTTTCCGCTTCCAGCACCGCGTCTTGCCGCGATAAAATACCTTCATCCAACAAGGCAAGTCCGGCCTTGAACTGATCCAAATCTGTAAGGCTCATTTCCCGGCCCATAATTTCCGCATACCGCCGCTCTTTTTCTTGCGGCAACCATTCCCGGTAGCGTTCCAGTTCTGCCTGTCGGCGCAGCACCTCCTCTTCCGCTTCGCGCACCGCAGCTTCAGCAGCGCTGACCGCCGCTTTGGCGCTATCCTCTCGAAAAGAACGAACTGCCAGCAAAGGTTGCAGGGGGTAGCCCATTTTTAAGCCTCCGCCAGAGCCGTTTAACTTTGAAATGTTGCAAAACTAAAATACCAAATGCTGTCATCGGAGACAAAAAACAAAAACACATTTTCCTTATAACTGCACAAAATCTAAGATGATTTTGCGAAAGGCACGCGCTGCTTACCCGCGCGCGGCTGCCGCCAGGAAGGCGGCATTTTCCCCGGGCGTCTTGGCCTCAGCACGCCCTAGCCCACCACACGTTGCATGGCGGCCACGGTATCTGCAAAAGTGCTTTTTTCATCCAGCCCCTGCTTTAAAAATTTGTTCACCTCGCCGACCTTGCCCAGCGCCTCGTCCGCTTCTGGGTCCGAGCCGGATTTATACTCCCCTATCTGGACCAGCAGCTCCACTTCCGCATATTTGGCCAGAATCTTGCGCAAATGCTGGGCCGCGTTTTTATGCTCCTTGCTGACAATGGAGTTCATCACCCGGCTGACCGAAGCCAACACGTCAATGGCCGGATAGTGGTTGGCTGCCGCCAGTTTGCGCGACAGCACAATATGCCCGTCCAGGATGGATCTGGTTTCGTCGGCAATGGGTTCGGTCATGTCGTCGCCTTCCACCAAGACCGTGTATAAAGCGGTGATGGAGCCTTTGTCGGAGTTGCCCGCCCGCTCCATGAGTCTGGGCAGGCTTGAGAAAACCGATGGGGGAAACCCCCGCCTGGTGGGCGGCTCACCGGCGGCCAGGCCAATCTCGCGCAAAGCCCGGCCAAACCGGGTGACCGAGTCCATCATCAGCAGCACGGAGCGGCCCTGGTCGCGAAAATATTCGGCAATGGCCGTGGCGGTGTAAGCGGCCTTGAGCCTTTCCATGGAGGAGCGGTCTGAGGTGGAAACCACCAACACGGCTTTTTTGCGGCCTTCCGGCCCCAGGTCGTGCTCAATAAACTCACGCACTTCCCTGCCCCGCTCGCCGATAAGGGCCAGTATGCAAATTTCAGCGGCACAACCTTTGATAATGCTGGACAGCAACGTACTCTTGCCCCCGCCAGCCGCCGCAAAAATACCCAGACGTTGCCCTTCGCCGCAGGTAAGCACGCCATCAAGGCAACGCAGACCCATGGGCATGGGGCGGTCGATGATTTTACGCTGCATGGGATTGGGAGGATCGGCATAAACCGGGTAGCGGATTCTGGTATTAAGTGCCGGGCCGCCGTCCATGGGTTCGCCCAGTCCGTTGAGCACGCGGCCCAACAACTCGTCGCCAACCGGAACAGAATGGATCTCTCCCGTGGGAATGACTTCTGTTTCCGGTGAAATCCCCTGCAAGTCGCCCAATGGCGTGAGCAGGGCCACCTGCTTGGCAAACCCCACCACCTCGGCGCGCAGTTCCCAGTCTTCCCAGGGGTTGCGCAGGATACACAGCTCGCCTACTTTTACATTGGGCACAACCGCCCGAATGATGGTGCCCACCACCTGCTCCACCCGCCCCCGGATTTCAACCGAAGAGGTGTTTTGAACTGCTTCTTGCAGTAAGCTGCCGATGTATTCAAAAGCCAATTTTTTATCCTAGAGCAGTTTAACTTTGAAACGTTACAAAATTTGAATACCGAGCGCTGTATTTAAAGACAAAAGACAAAAATGCCCTAAGCGCCTTTAATCTTGGCGTTAAAAGCCCTTTTCAGCGCGTTAAGCTGAGTCTCCAAGCTGGCGTCCAGCACGCCCAGTTCGCTTTCCAGAATACATGAGCCGGGGGTCAGGCGCGGGTCCATGATCACATCCAAAAAATTCGCGCCGGATTGTCCCGGTGCAAGCATGGCCGCCAGAGCTTCGCGCACGGCTTTTTCATCTGCCGGAGCCACCCGGACCACCACCCGTTTCTGATTGCGCACCGCACTGAGGGCGTTGCGCACAATCCGAACAATACGCTCGTCATCGTCCATCTCGCCG
>CAZNBK010000008.1:17322-19147 GCA_964571105.1 uncultured Desulfovibrionaceae bacterium | reverse complement strand
CGCAGTTCAAGGATATTTTCAGCAAAATTATGCCCGCGCAACGCAAACGCCGCCGCATTAAAGTGCCGGAAGCCTTTGAACTGCTGGTGCAGGAGGAGTCGGAACGGCTCATTGATCAGGAGCAGGTGCTTCTGCTGGCCAAAGATCGTGCCGAGCAGACCGGGATTATCTTCATTGACGAGCTGGACAAAATCACTTCCTCAAACGCCAAACAGGGCGTTGACGTCTCCCGCGAAGGCGTGCAGCGCGACCTGCTGCCCATTGTGGAAGGCTCTGCGGTGAAAACCAAGTACGGCATGGTCCGCACCGATCACATTCTGTTCATTGCCGCCGGCGCTTTCCATTACTCCAAACCCTCGGACCTCATTCCCGAATTGCAGGGACGCTTCCCCCTGCGCACCGAACTTACCCCCTTGAGCAAAAAAGACTTTGTCCGTATCCTCACCGAACCGGACAACGCCTTGACCAAACAGTACGTGGCCCTGTTGGGCACGGAAGGCGTTACCATAAACTTCACCGAAGACGGCATTGCCGAAATTGCAGGTGTGGCCGAATACGCCAACCAGGAGCTGGAAAATATCGGCGCCCGCCGCTTGTATACGGTGCTGGAAAAAATACTCTCCGAACTGTCCTTTGCCGCGCCGGACCGCTCCGGAGATGTCATTACCATTGATAAGGATTATGTGGTCGCCAACCTGGGCGACACCCTGCAAAGCAAAGACTTGAGTCGGTATATTTTGTAAGGAAAACTGGGGGAGGGGAGCGGATACTTTCCTCAAAAGTATCCGCTCCCCTCCCCCAGCCCCCCTCCCCTCACCTGCAAACCTTTTTAATTGTTTTTTTTATTGGCGGAACAAGTGGTGCGCGAAACGGTGTTTGCCTTTGACCTGGACGGGACGGTCACCCAGCAGGAAGTATTGCCCGTGCTGGCTTGCGAATTGGGCCTGGCTGCGGAAATGGCCCTGCTCACCCGGCTGACCCTGGACGGCACCCTGGATTTTGAATCTTCTTTCCGCCTGCGCTTTGCAATTTTGCGCTCCATTCCGGTTGAACGCGTCCGGGAGATTGTGGCCGGGATTCATTTGGACCCGCAGATCACAAAGTTTATCGGCAGGCATAAGCACGACTGCGCCATTGTCACCGGCAATCTGGACATCTGGGTGGAACCGCTGCTGCGCCAACTTGCCTGCCGGGCCTATGTCTCCACATCCTGCCGACGAAACGGTTTGCTCTGTCTGGATAAAGTGCTGAATAAAGGCGAGGCCATACGAGCACTGAAAACAACTGGCAAAAGAGTAATCGCCATTGGCGAAAGCGCCAATGATCTGCCCATGTTTCAGGAAGCGGACAGCAGCGTGGCCTTTGCAGGCGTGCACGAACCGCTGCCGGAAATCCGAAAACTGGCCGCGCATACCGCCCGAAACGGACAGGAATTGTGTGAGATATTGGAACGGCTTTCTGCACAAAACAAAGAATAATTACAGGGCAAAGCGCTTACAGACTGCGGCCCTGATTAAAGTGCAGAGCCTGGCCCCGTATGGGCAGGGAGACTCATCCCCTGCCGCCGTATTGCTTTTGCCACTCATCCAGAAACAACAGTGATGTTTCCAGTTCGCTCAACTGCCCCTGCCCGGCCCTGACAGCCGCAATCACATCCCGGAAAGCGGCATTGCCCGGCAGACCGAGACGCTCCAGCAATTCCGCCGTGGGTATTTTCAATTCTTCAGGCAAATGGGCAAAAACGCCGGAATCCAGATTACGGGCCTTGGGCCAGCCGGGCCGTGTGGCTTGGATAAACTCGAGCAACGTGCCCATGCGCTGCTGA
>CAZNBK010000008.1:15411-17312 GCA_964571105.1 uncultured Desulfovibrionaceae bacterium | reverse complement strand
TGCGCGCGCTCGGCAAAAGCCAGCCGCTCTTCTTCATTGTGCAGATAATGATCGATCTTGGTTTTTAGTTCAGCCAAAGTGCTGAAAGTCGCCAGCTCGTCGGGCGCAAACAATTCCGGCATGAGACCGCGCTCGTCGACCAGTTGAAACGCCCGGCACGCGCCCAGTTCAAACGTGCGCGGGTTTACAAAGTCGCCACCGGGGACCAGTTTTTTCGGGTCCACGGAAGAATGCAGATTGAGATTGATTTTGCTGGCGTTATAAATTTTGACCGCGTCTTCAGGCGAGACACGCGCCCCGCCCTGTTGCACCAAAGGCGCCAGGGCATAGTCATTATCCCATTCCGTGCCCCAGATTTTAAAATCCACCTGGGTCAGCTGCCGGAAGGCTTCGCGCCGGTTGGGATAACCCGCGCCCATAAATGACATGTCGGCCCCAAAGCGGCGCTTGTCCACAGCGCTGAGTTCCAGGGGGCGGTGCACCGAAGGCAGCGCAGCCAGGGGCAGATACAGACCCTGCACGCCAAGCTCAGCCAGCTCGCCCAGCAACGGCTCTTTCTGAATCACGGCAAAATAATCATAATAAGGCGCGAAAGCCTTCCAATAAGTGAACAAGCGGTGATCTTCCACAAACCACATGGCCGTGGCCACTTCATCTTTACGCAAGCGCTTGAGGGCCTGCCGGGTAAGCGGCGCCTGGGCCATGCTCAACACCAAATCAGGCTCGAAAACTTCCACCTTGGCGAGTATGGCCTGCGAAACCACCTGCAAAAAACTGTTTTCCAAATATTCCAGCCGGTCAGCAGTAACCTGAAGCTGCTTCAAGGCGGTAAAAGCCGGGTAAAAGTCCGGCGCGGCAAAGGCCTCGGCCTGGTGTCCCAAATCGCGCAGCGCGCTCACACAGTAATGCCCGATGGGCAACGAACCGCCGTACAGGGGAAAAATTACCAGAATACGCAAGGAATGGGGCAGGGTTTGACTCATGGGTTTCAACCTCAGCTTCGCGGCAGAAGCCAGTCAGATTCGCGGAAAAATTGTTCTTGTAACGCGTGCTGCAGGCGCAGGGGCGGGGCCATGTCCGCCGCGCCGGGCAAATTCAAATAATCGGCCAGCAAATGGCGCATACCGGAACGGGCCTGTTCCTCGGCCCGGCTCGGCCCGCCAGCTGTGTCCTGTTCCAGCACGGGCACAGCCGGATGGTAATCCAGACCCAGGGCATCAAACCGGCCATGCAGGGTAAGCATTTCCACCGGGCGGCGGGCAGGTTCTTTACCGGCCATGCACTTGACCAGGCTTTCGCTTTTGAACGGTTCCAGACAGCGCACCCCATACGGGCACGGCGCTGATTCCAGACAAGGGGCACAGGCCGTCGCTGCCTGCCTGATGCTATGCCCAAGCCCATACGGACCGGTTTCCCAGCACCAGGCCGACGATAAAAATAACGCCTCCAACGGCGTGCCCAGGTGCGCGCCCAGGTGCATCAATCCGGTGTCCGGGGTGATCAGCAAATCCAGACCGGCAATAACCGGCGGTAAATCCGTAAGCGCCGTCCGCCCGGTCAGATCATTCAAGCGCCCTTGCAGCGTTGTCGGCAAAGCCTGCTCAAAACGTCGGGCCAGAGGCTGTTCGGCCTGGCCGCCCAGCAGGAAGATTTCCGCGCCGCCCAAACGGGAGAAATGCGCAGCCACCAAGGAAACCAGCACATCCGGCGGGATTGACCGCCGAGCCATGCGTCCGGCCAGAACCACGCCGATGCCGCCGCCTTTGGCCTCGGCCTGCGGGTTAACCGCAGCCGGGTTTATTGGGCGCGGGGCCATCAGCCCCCAAAAATCTATCAAATTCAGAGGGGAAATGCGGCGCTGCGCGGTCCAGCGAAAAGCCAAGTCCACCCAGTGCGAGCGC
>CAZNBK010000008.1:13515-15401 GCA_964571105.1 uncultured Desulfovibrionaceae bacterium | reverse complement strand
TTCGCCTTGCTCCCACCAGTGCCCGCGCATGATTTCCGTTGGGAACAAGGTGGAAAGCGCCAAACTCAGGCCCGAATAATTCAGGTTATATACTGCGGAGAAATCAAGCTCGCGCAATTCCGACAAAGCCAGGTAATTGCCGTGCAGGAACCGCCCCAGGTCGCTTGCGCCGCCCGTGGCCTTGATGGCATGGATATGCGCAAAGGGATAAATAATCCCGGCCAGGTCACGCAAAGATTCGTCCACAAGCAGGTGCAAGCTTCCGGGGCGGGAAACCGCATTAAGAGACAGCAGCAAGCGCTTGCTCTGCAAAAGATCGCCCAGACGGGCCAGTTGGATGACCAGATTACGCGCCATGGTGCAGATAATTTGCCCTGTCCGGCCCGGCTTGGCAACTGCTATTTTACATTACCCGGCTTAGAGGTTATATATTCATTTACAAATCATTTTAGAGCACTTAACACTTGGAAAAGTCTCATCGGCAAGTGCTCCGGCGGCATGAACCAACGTGCCATGCCGACCGCAAACAGCACAAGCGTGAAACGGTTATCGCGAGAGTCCGCATGTCTTTATACCCTTTATTTCTCGATCTTTCCGGCCATACCTGCCTGGTGGCGGGGCTGGGTTCTGTGGGCAGGCGAAAAGCAGCCTCGCTCATTGCTGCCGCACCTGCCCTTATCCGCCTGGTCGATCCGGGCATTCCGCATCCGGAAGAAAAACAACTTTTTTCCCAGGCCAAGGCCGCCGGCGTTAAATTGCAGCGCGAACAGCGCAGCTTTGTATTGGAAGATTTGAACGGCTGCGCCCTGGTTTTTGCCGCCACCTCAGACCCGGACATCAACGCGCATATCGCCATGGTCTGCAAAGAGCAGCGCATACTCTGCAACGTGGCCGACGCCCCGGATGCCGGAAATTTTCTGGTTCCAGCCGCCTGGCAGCAAGCCAATATTCAAGTGGCCGTGTCCACAGCCGGGGCCAGCCCGTCCCTGGCCGCGCATATCCGTGACGAGCTGTCCATTTTTCTGGATGGCCGCTACACCCTTCTCGCCCAATTACTGGACCATCTGCGCCCCCTGTTTATCGAACACGGCAAAGGCGCAGACTGGAACAAGCAGCTGTTCCGCAAGCTCATGGACGCAGGCTTGCCCACATCCTTGCAGGTGCGCGACCATGTGCGGGCCGCCGCCATCCTGCGCAGTCTTCTGCCGCCTGAAGTCCATGCCGGTATCATACCCTTTCTAAACACACTGGCTGCACGCCCGGGACGCATCATTCAATGAGCCTTTTTACCCTGGCCCTCACCGCTGTGGGCGGCTGTTATCTCACTGCAGCCATGGCCACGGGCGTGGCGCTTATCCGCCACAATCAACTTTGGAAAAACGTGGCTTCAAACTTGGCAGGCATTGCGTTTCTGGCGCACTGCCTGGCGCTCGCCCTGCTGTTTGCCGGGTTCACGCCCTGGAGTGACACTTATTTTCTGCACCTGGCCGCCTGGTTGTTCATGCTTACTTACGCGCTCATTCGCAGGCGCATGGATACATCTTTTCTAACCATGGTCTGCGCAGGACCGGCCGGTTTGCTTGTCCTGACCGGGCTGGTCATGGAAGAGGCCCGGTTTTATCAGATTTCCGTGGCCGAGCATTTCAGCGGCCCGCTGTTTACCTTGCACGTGAGTTTATGTTTTGTGGGCCTTGCCTGCATGCTCATAGGCTGCGGCGCCGGGCTGGCCTTTATTTATGTGAATAACAAGCTCAAGCAAAAGTCGTCTTTGGCCGAGCTGGATAAAAATTTTCCAACCCTGACCGGACTTGACCGTCTGGGCAGGCAGGCCGCCTTGTGCGGCTTCCCGCTGTTCAGTCTGGGCATCCTGGCCGGGTTTTGCTGGG
>CAZNBK010000008.1:0-13505 GCA_964571105.1 uncultured Desulfovibrionaceae bacterium | reverse complement strand
CTCCAGCCTTGGCCGGGCCCTGTCCTGGGATGTCAAAGAAATCGTTTCCCTGGCGGTCTGGCTTATCTACGGCGTACTGTTTGTTATGTGCCTGACCAGGCAACAAGGCAGCAAAGCGGCCTGGCTGGCAATTATCGTTTTTTCCTTGAGTATGTTCTCTCTGTTTGTGGTCAATATTTTCCTGCCCTCCCACCACAGTTTCATGCCCGCCCTTAGTTGAGGTTAGCCTACATGGAGCAGCGTATCTACATAGTGGGCATGAACCACCGTCATTGCGACGTGCACATCCGGGAACGGTTTGCTCTGTCCGATCCGGTCTGGTCGGTACAGCGGCCCATTCCCACCGGGCTGTCCGGTGAGCACCTGGACGAGGTGGCGGTTATCTCCACCTGCAACCGGGTGGACTGCATCGCCGTGGGGCGCGGCGAAACCGTGCCCGAAACAGTGCTCAAGCACTGGTCGGCTGCCGTGGGCGAGCCTGTGGATGAGTTGCGCGGGCATGTCTATATCCTGCAAGACCTGGCGGCCATTGAGCACCTCTTTCGCGTGGCCTCCAGCCTGGATTCCATGATCATCGGCGAACCGCAGATTCTGGGTCAAGTTAAGGACGCCTTTCGCCTGGCCGTTGAACAGGGCACAGCCAAAACCATTCTAAACCGTCTGTTTCACAAGGCTTTTTCCACGGCTAAGCTGATCCGCACGGAAACGGAAATCGCCGCCCATGCGGTTTCGGTAAGCTTTGCCGCCTGTGAACTGGCCAAGCGCATTTTCGGAGATATGCACAAGCGCTCCGCCCTGCTCATCGGCGCTGGGGAAATGGCTGAACTGGCCGCCGCGCATCTGGTCAAGGCCGGAATAAACTCGCTGACTGTCTGTAACCGCACGGCCAGCCGGGCCGAGGAGTTGGCCCGCGAGTTCAGCTGCCGCGTCCTGCCCTTTGCCTCGCTGGCGAAGGCCATCAGTGAAGCGGATGTGGTTATTTCGTCAACCGGCGCCCAACGCCCGATAATCGACAAGGAAATGGCCGCGGCTGCCCTGCGCCAAAGGCGCGACCCTATTTTTTTCATCGATATAGCCGTGCCCCGCGACATCGATCCGGCAGTGCAAGAACTGAACAATGCCTATGTTTACGATCTGGATGACCTGAAAAATGTGGTCACGGACAACCTGGCTTTGCGTGAGTCCGAGGCGGTCAAGGCGCAGGAGCTGGTTGCAAGGGAAGTAGCCGCGTTCAACGCCTGGCTGGAGTCACTGGAGCTGGCCCCGACCATCAGCGATCTGGTGAAGCGCAACGAGCGTATTGCTGAGGAAGAGCTGGCAAAAACCTTGCGCCGTTTGGGCGCTGTCTCCGAAACCACCGAGGCGGCGCTGCGCGATCTGGTGGCCGGTATTCTGAAAAAAGTGCACCACGAGCCCATTGTTTTTTTAAAGACCAACCCCATGGGCAAGCTTTCCCGGTTACAGTATGTGAGTTTGGTGCGGCGGATGTTTAACCTGGATGAAAACCGGGGCCCGGAAGGAAACGATCAATGAATTCATTTGGCGATGACCTGCTTATTGCCCGGCTGACCCCGCAAGATGCAACCCGGCTGGCGTCCGGACTGAAAGAAGCCGGAATGGCCTCAACTTTGTCCGGCATCTACTGGCTGCCGGTTGCCGAAAACATGCTCAACGCGCTACAGCGCGAACACCTGCCGGACTGCGGCCCCTATGTGCTGGCTTTGAACCTGGATGAGGAAGGCGTTTTGCTGCTTGAGCCGCTGGTGCGGGCCCAAAACCGCCTGCACTGCGAATGCATTGCCCTGGCCGAAGAAAACCTTCTGGAACAGGCCGCGCTGCAAACCCTCAACCTGCTGGCCGGGCTGGATATCCACCCCCTGCCGGAGATCTGCCAGGCATGACCAATACGGACCTATTGCCGCCTTTACCCGAGCGCGTGCCGCAAACACTTCAGGAGCTTGACCCGCTCAGTGCCCGGCTGGCCCTGGACATTGAAAAACAATGCGCCGAGGCCGGATTTAAACTGCGCGGCGTGCAATTGTTGATCGGCCTGTCCGGCGGTACGGATTCCCTGGCTTTAACGGTGCTCCTGGCCGCCCTGCGGCAACGCTGCGACCTTCGCCTGGCCGCCTGCCATCTGGATCACGGTTTGCGCCCAGGAGCGCGGCTTGAGCAAAACTGGGTCAATGGTTTCTGCCAAAGGCTGGGGATTGATTTTTTCCCGCGCGTCGCAGATGTGCGCGGGCTTGCCGCGACCCGGAAGACCGGCCTGGAAGAGGCCGGGCGCGCCGCCAGATATGCCGCTTTTCAGCAGATCACTGATTGTCTGGGGTCGGATGCCCTGGTGCTCGGGCACACGCTGGACGATCTTGGTGAGGACGTGTTTATGCGCCTGCTGCGCGGCTGCGGCTGGCCCGCCCTGGGCGGCATGCGGCAGTATGATGCGGAGCGCGCCTTGCTGCGCCCGCTTCTGTATACCGAGCGGGCCGCGCTCACGGCTTTGCTGCAGCGTTTGAACCTGCCGCACCTGGAGGATGAGAGCAACAGCAGCGATGAATTCCTGCGCAACCGGGTCCGCAAGCTGCTGACCGGCCTGAAACAAGAAAACCCGGGGCTGCCCCGGCACGTTGAAAAACTCAACCGCCTGGCTGCTTACGACGACGCTTACTGGGCGGCCCAACTCGACGCGCTGCCCATGGAAATAAGCAACGGCAGGGTCAGGCTGGACCGGGCCAAACTAAAAGACCAACCCAAAGCCCTGCGCCTGCGCCTGTATATGCGCTGCATCCGCCACCTCGGCAAAGGCCAGGCTTTATTCGACAACCTGCTCAATATCGATGCGACTTGTCTTGCTTATTCCCTCAAAGCAACTACCCATAAAGTAATCGAGCTGCCCCAGGGAATACGGGTAATAATTGACGGACCGGATATTTTGTTTACATTCCCTGCGCCTGAATAACTTCCGAAGGCCGGGGCGCATGCGTTTGCGCCAGCATTTTTTTAAGTATCCTGTTTTCAACCAGCAGTTCCGCATTTTGACGGCTCAAGGCTTCCATTTCCCTGGCATGTTCTTGCAGGGTAACGGCATGGGAATGGATAAGCTGCGCCATTCTTATGCTATTGTCGCCGCAAAGCTTGCTCAAGACCGGCAGTACTGCTTTCTGTATAATTAAAAGATCTGTTTGCCCCAAATATCTCCCGGCCCCTCCATGCCGGTATACCGGCAGATCTGCGCTGCGCTCGTCGTTATAGCAATAAAGCACTGTCTCAAATTCATTGGGCGAAAAATGCCTGAGCTGGAATTTATAAGTCGGGCAAATCTCCAGGACTATATTACTCAGTTCAATGAGGTCTTCGGGTTTGTGATAGATGCTTAAGGCCATTTTGGGACGGTTGCGGGCGATTATGCCGGCTGCGCCCCACAAGGCGTCCGCCTCGGCGCCTTCCACGTCCATTTTGATAAAATCCACTCGC
This sequence comes from uncultured Desulfovibrionaceae bacterium, assembly GCA_964571105.1. Lineage (GTDB taxonomy): Bacteria > Desulfobacterota > Desulfovibrionia > Desulfovibrionales > Desulfovibrionaceae > JAVBRZ01. Next base: position 10,031 of record CAZNBK010000008.1, on the reverse strand, counting down.
TGCAAATCCTGCGCGCGACAAAAAGCATCTATGGTGGTGACCGAAACCTCCACACCGCCGCTTGCCTTAAGTTTTGCCGCAAAATCGTCTTCGGCGGAAAAGCGCGCCCGACCGCATTCCGCGCCCAGCGCGCTGTTAACCGCTGTAATATTGGCAAAAGTGCTCACATTTTCTTTTAATTGCAAAAACGATTTGCCTGCCGGTTCAAAACCGAACACGCGTCCGCCCGCGCCTGCTTTCCGGGAAAAATATACAGAGGTATTTCCGGTATACGCCCCACAATCAAGCACAACATCTCCGGGGCAAACTTCACACAGTCCGGGCAGGGTATAACTTTCCAACAGCCAGGTATCGATCCTGTCCAGGAGATAATCCCCGGCCAAGGGCGACTCAAGCCGCGCGGCTTCGGCCTCAAGCTCGGCCCAGCGGGCAGCGGTGAACGGCGTGTTTTCAAGTTCCACCGGCGACATGCCGAACAGACTACGCATGATCCGGTATTGCACCACCCAATCAAAAACCTGTCTGGAACGTTCATCCGTAAAGTGGTGGTCCCGGACAAAATCAAAAGCCGCAATGTTCTCCAGAACAAAGAAAATATAACTCCCGCTGCAGAGCAACGGGTCTCTGACAGAGCTGGTGCGGGCCAGGGCCGAGGCCATATTTTTGACAGTTGTGGACATAATTCTCCCTCCGGAAATATGTAAACAAAGGTTTTGCAAGTAGCGCACCAATGAACTTCAGACAAAAGAAACTGGCGTTTCCCGCGCAGTGGTGATATGGCCTCTCTCAGCGCCTTACAGATATGATTCTCCAGGAGGATTTTTCGTGAATATCATCATTTTCGGCCCCAACGGCAGCGGTAAAGGCACCCAAGGCACTCTGCTCAAGGATAAATTCAATATTGCCCACATTGAATCCGGCGTGATTTTCCGCGAACACATCGGCAAGGGCACGGATCTCGGCAAACAGGCCAAGGCCTTCATCGATCAGGGCGAACTGGTTCCCGACGAGATCACCATCCCCATGGTGCTGGCCACTTTGAAGGAAAATGGCCAAAACGGCTGGTTGCTGGACGGCTTTCCCCGTAACATGGTTCAAGCGCAAAAGCTGTGGGAAGCCCTGCAAAAAGAGGGCATGAAGCTGGACTATGTAGTGGAAATAAAGCTGCCGCGTGAAATCGCCAAGCAGCGCATCATGGGCCGTCGGCTCTGTGCTGAAAACAACAACCACCCCAACAACATTCATATTGAGGCCATCAAGCCCAACGGCGACCTCTGCCGGGTTTGCGGCGGCGCGTTGTCGGCCCGCTCCGACGACCAGGACGAGGCCGCCATCAACAAGCGCCACGATATTTATTATGACGGCAATTCCGGCACTCTGGCCGCAGCCCATTATTTCAAGGAATTGGCCGGACAGGGCCAGACCAAATACATTGAGCTGGATGGACAGGGCTCCATTGATAAAATCAAGGAAGAACTTATTTCTCAGCTCTAGCGCCAATTTTTAAGCAATTATAAAATATAAAAAACAGCGGCCTGAAAAAATGCAGGTCGCTGTTTTTTTGTTTGCAAAAAGTATTTTAGCGCGGCAGCAAAGCGCGCAAGGTCTTTATTTACGCCAGAATTCAGGCATGAACAGCAGAAGGATGGCGTAAGTCTCCAGGCGGCCCAGGAGCATGGCCAAGGAGAGCACCAATTTGGCCGTGTCCGGAAGCAGTCCGTAGTTGTCAACCGGCCCGACCATGCCGAAGCCAGGCCCCACACAGCTAAGGCTGGCAATGACACTGGACAGCACCGTGGTCAAATCCAGGCCCAACGCGGCCAGAACAAGAGAAAAGAATACAAACAAAGCCAGGTAAATAACCAGATACCGGCTGACCGCCAGAAGCACATCCTGCTCGACAATGGTCTTGCCGAGCTTCATGCGCCGCACCGCGCGGGGATGGACGATGCGAAACAGCTCTTGATGCGCGCCCTTGAGCAGAAGAAGCACGCGCATAAATTTAAAGCCGCCCGAAGTGGATCCGCCGCAGCCGCCCACAAACATGAGCAGCAGCAGAATAAGCTGCGGCAGGCCGTGCCAGGAGGTATAATCGACGGTTACATAGCCGGTGGTGGACGAAATGGAGGTAACCTGGAAAAAAGCGCTGCGCACGGCGGCTTCCAGGTCATACTGACTGTTGCGGTAAGTAAACACATAAGCGGCAATGATTATCCCGGCCAAAAACAAAACCACGGTATACAGACGCAGCTCGCTGTCTTTAAACACGTGCCGCCACTGCCCTTTAAACAGCCGGTAATGCAGGGCGTAGCTGATGCCGGTCAGGTACATGAAAATAATCAGCACCCATTGCGTGTAAGACGAGTCATAAGCGGCGATGGAAGCGTTGCGTGTGGAAAAACCGCCGCTGGCAATGGTGGAAAAGGTGTGGCACAGGGCGTTGAAGAAATCCATGTTGCCCAGCAGGAGCAGCACCAGCAGAGCAACGGAAAGAATCATATAAACCCGCCACAAGGCAATGGCGGTATCCTTGATGCGCGGCTTGAGTTTGTCGCGCATGGGTCCGGGCACTTCCGACAGATACATCTGCATGCCGCCCACGCCCAGGAAAGGCAAAATTGCCAAAAACAGCACGATGATCCCCATGCCGCCCAGCCAGTGCGTCAACGCGCGCCACAGCAGAATGGACTTGGGCAGAATTTCCACATTATGGAAAACCGTGGCCCCGGTGGTGGTAATCCCGGATACGGACTCAAAAATCGCATCGGGCACTGAATCCAGCACACCGGTGAACAGATAGGGCAAGGCTCCGGCCAGCCCGCCGATTATCCAGCCGATGCCTACAACGGCCAGACCCTCGCGGTGGCTCAAATCTTCGGCACAGCGCCCCCGGCAGGACAGGTGCAAAAATCCCCCTACGCCCAGCATGGCCGCCATGGCCAGAAGCAAACGGGTGATCTCCAGGGTTTCTCCGTAATACAAAGCGCACAGCACGGGCATGATCAGAGAAAAACCCAAACAGCAGAGGATAGTGCCCACAACCCGGGCGATGACTCTCAAACGCATAGCTGGCGATGGTCCTTATTATTGCGGAACCGCAAGAACTTTTTCCACCCAGGCCAAACTGTCGCGAACCGCCACAATAACTATATGGTCGTCGGGGTTGATGATCGTTTTACCCCAGGGAATAATCACTTCATCATTGCGGCTGATGGCCAAAATAAGCACGCCCTTGGGCAAATCCAACTCTTCCAGCGGGCAGCCCACAATCCTGGAACCTGCCTGGGCCACGGCCTCGATGGCTTCGGCCTCATCCCCCCTGATGGACACGGCGGAGATCACCCGACCGCGCCGAATATAACGGAGTATGCTGTTGACCGCAGCCGAGTTGGGGCTGACGAAATAGTGGATGCCGATGGCCTCCACCAAGGTGAAATAGTCGTTATTGTCCAGGCGCGGAATAACCCGGCCCGCGCCCAGAGATTGCGCCAGCAAGGCGATGAGGATATTGGTTTCATCAAAACCGGTGAGGGCCACCACGGCATCCATGTCTCCGGCATTCTCCTGCAGCAGGGCGTCCATATCGGCGCCATCGCCGCGCAGCACCAGGGTGTCGTTGAGAGTATCGGCCAGATAATCGCAGCGCGCCTCATCCTTGTCCATCAGCTTGACGTGGTAATCTCCGTACTTCTCCAGCAACTGGGCAAGGCGCAGCCCGATATTGCCGCCGCCGACAATGAGCACGTTTTTGGCCGGTGCAGCTTTGGTAGTGGCCAGTTCGCGGACTACGTCCAGGTTGTCGCCCAGGCAGGCGAAATAAACAATATCGTTTTCCTGGATCATATCTTGCCCGGAAGGCACAATGAGCTCTTCATTGCGGACAATACCGGCCACAATTACCCCTTCCGGAGCAATTTCGCGAAAATGGGTGAGCTTGCAGCCCACCAGGGGGCCTTCCTGAATCAGAAAGCTTAAAAGTTTGAGCTTGCGGTCAAAAAACTCATTGTATTCCATGGCCCCCGGCGCGGACAGCATGCGCTCGATGGTTTCCACCACTTCCCGTTCCGGGTTGATCAGCGTGTTGATGCCCAGCGCGTCGTGAATTAAGTCTTCATGTCCGCGCGTGTAGTCTTCATTGCGGATACGGGCCACGGTTAACGCTTTGGGGGAGAGTTTGTTGCCGAACAAACTGGCGATGATATTGACCAGATCGGAATTGGTCACGGCCAGGAGGATGTCCGCATCAGCAATGCCTGCCCGGCTTAAAACCACCGGCGAGGAACCTTCGCCCTGAACGGTCTGCACATCGAGCACGTCCGCCACATTGCGCAGGGCTTCCGGATCTTTGTCAATGAAGATGACGTCCTTGTTTTCCTGCTCCAAGCGCTGGGCAATATGAAAACCCATTTCTCCGGCCCCGATGATAATCATCCGCAGCCGGTCCGGGCTTTTGAAATTGAAGAAAAATGGCATATGCGCATCCTGAACTATATATTCGGCTATATATAGCGTGCTCTGAGTGAAAAGAAAACAGATTTTACTCGTTTAACGCGGACCGGTACAGCTTGGCATAAGCCTCCACCATACGTTCGGCCTTAAAATAGCGCTCATAACGCAAACGGGCTTCCAGGCCGAATTCTTTGGCTTTCAGTGAATTGCCGAGCAGGCTGGCCGTGGCTTCCGCAAGCGCCGCTATATTGCCCGGCGGAGCCAGAAAGCCGGTTTCGCGGTCCACCACCTGCTCAGGAATGCCGCCGGTTTTATAAGCGCAAACCGGCACGTTTGCGGCCATGGCTTCCAGAACCACCAGCGGATGGTTTTCCACAGCCGAGGTGTTGACCAGCACATCCGCGGCCAGCATAAACCGGTGCATGTTGGAGTTGTCCACATACGGCCAGTAATAGATATCTCCATCGCGGGCCACTCTGTCGCCGCCCACGATAAAAGCCACCGCCCCCGGCACGGTATCCTTGACCAGCTGCCAGATCCTCAGAAAATCCTGCCCCCCCTTGGCTTTGGTCAGCTCTCCGCCATGCGCCGCAAACAGCAACATCCGGCTGCGCGGTTTCAAACCGAAAGAACGCCGGGCCGCCTCTCTGTCGGTGGTCACCAGCGGGTCTTCAACGCCATTGGGGATAAGTTCGCAATGCAGCTCGGGAAGCGCGGTGCGGGCCATCTTGCGCAACCAGGCCGACGGGGAAATCAATACCGGGGCTTGCAGCTTAAGCTCATAGCGCACCGCAGATTGCCGCCGGGCAGCATCGGGAAACCGCCCGGGACACCCGCTGCAACCCTCCATCCAGCCGGGGCAGTCCACGGGGTGGATGCAACCGCCGGTGAGTAACGAAGCATCATGCAGGGTAATAAAGTTTACCCGCTCGCCAAGCACTGAAAAACCGCGCAATAAATCCGGCCAGCTCCGGGTGCCGTGCATATGGCTCAAGTGCTGCTGCGGCACATGCGCGGCCAGATCCAACGGCGATAGCTCCTGCACTGCCGGATCTTCAATATCCTTCAACTCACAGGAAAGCTGCGGAGAAAACCCGTATTTGGGCATGCCTTGCGCAAGCAGGCCGACAATGCGGGCCGCCCCTCCTTGCACAGCCAGAACGCCGTGTAAATGCACGGGTATTCGCGGCGTTGCGGTCGGCTCCGGGAGATCGAAAAAATCATCCATGCCCCGCAATCTCCAGAAAATCGTGTTTGAGCGCCCAAAGGATATGCGCGTCCGCAGCCTCGCCGTGCAAGCCGGACAAGGAAAATGCTTCCCGCAGGGCGGCTACCGTTACCGGCTTCCGTGCCTGAAAAAGCATCTTTCGCAAGGCCTCCTCCAGAATAAACGCTTCCACCCCGGCATAATAGACCGGGGCTTCTTGCCCGCGGTAGAGGGCCTCGCCGCTGCGCGTCCAGACCAGGCTCAAGTCCGGCATGAGCCTGTTTGTTGTGTACCCGGCAAACAATTCGGCAAAAGAAAACTGCATGGGATGCCCGACCGCGCGCAGGGCTTCCGCTTCAACAGGCACTGCGCGCAGGCGTTCCCAAAGTTCCAAATAACGGGCAATAACTGCGCCCCAGGTGTACTCCGACAGCACCCGCTGCCGCCCGGCTGCGCCAAGCCGCGCCCGTAAAGCCGGGTCAGTGATCAGCCTTTGCAGGCTCTCGGCCAGAACCGGAACCGAGACCACTGTCTCCTGGGCCAGGCGTAAATGGTATTGGCTGTCGTACCAGAGCTGGGAAAGAATATCGGTGTATTCGGTCTGCGCTGGGCCCAAAGTGGGGATCAACAGGCCGGTTTTATTATGCTCAACGGTATCCCGGTAGCCGTTATACTCCGAAACCACTACCGGCAAGCCGGCCAGCCCGGCCTCAAGCACGGTCAGGCCAAAAGTCTCCTGGGCGTTATCGGCAATGGACACAAAAATATCCGCAGCCCGGTAAAGCCGGTTGCGCTCTGCATCATCGGGCCGGGCGTGAACGCTCAGCTTAAGCCCCATGGCCTTGGCCAACTTGCCGAGCATCTGCGGCGTGTCATCAGTTTCATCTACCCACCCGGCCAGGCACACCCGCACCCCGGCCAGGTCAAACCCGCCGTTTTTCAGACGGTGCAAGGCGCGCAACAAGGGCAGGATATCCATCTTGGAATAATGGGAAATACGCCCCATAACCAGCAGCATGACGGTATCTTCGCCAAGCCCCAGCATCTTGCGGGATTCCCGGCGCGAGGAAGAGTCCGGGGCCAAATCCGGGTTATCTTCCACCCCCAGGGGGATGCGGACCAGCTCCGGGGCTTTGAATTCCTGGACCGACAAATGATAATTTTCCCGCGCGCACTTGAATGCTGCCTTGAGCACGCCAACCCCGGTCCGAGAGGTGGCGATCACCGCATCGCGCCCGGTCACGCCCGGCCAGAGGTGGCTCAAAAATACCGGCGCGTAGCGGGCATAACTCAAGGAGTGAGTTACGCCAGTGATGGGAAAAATCTCTGCGGCAAGATAATTGCGCAGCCGGGCCAGAGCCGTAAAATGGGAGACCCAATCGGAAAGATGGAAACAGTGATAGCGGTTCTGTTGCAGGCAATCCGGCAAGTCGTTGAATGTTTTGAAATGCAGGGCGCCGCGTTGGGCAAGAGCGGAAAATTCATTGTGCAGGGCTTCTTCGAGCCGGTCTGCCTGTTTGGAATTGGCCAAAAAAAACGAATAGCTCGCAAAGGGGTCGGCTTTTAGAAAAGCGCGCAAAAATCCGGCGTTAGCCACACCCCGCCCGAGGATATCGCCGCTTTCCAGAAACGGATGCAAGGTAGCCCAGTGGAGTTGCTTGTTCATGATGGCGGGGCCGCAGCCGTCCTGGCTGCCCCTTATTCCTGCTTCTGACGGTGTTCGTACTCGTCTTTATATATACCTCTCACCCACACGTCCTGTGCGGGTGAGAGGGTCGTTCGCAAAAAACGCGGTTTTTGCTCTCTCCCCCTGCGGGGCCGCAGCCGTCCTGGCTGCCCCTTATTCCTGCTTCTGACGGTGTTCGTACTCGTCTTTATACAGTTTGTAGGTGATGGAGTCGGCCAGGGCCTGCCAACTGGCTTCAATAATATTGAAGGAAACGCCGACAGTCACCCAGCGCCCGGAATGATCGCCGGATTCAATGAGCACGCGCACCACCGAGGCAGTGCCACCCTCCTCCACATTGGCCAGAACGCGCACCTTGAAATCGATCAGCCGCATTTCGGTCAAGCGCGGATAAAAACCGGCCAATGCCTTACGCAACGCCGTATCCAGGGCGTTAATCGGACCATGCCCGTAAGCGGCAGTATGCTCTTCCACCCCTTCCACGCACACGGTAACCGTGGCTTCAGATGTGGGCGGCTCGGTTTCCAGCTGTTTGGTTTCCAGTACCCGAAAATTGATCAATTCAAAAAACTGCCGCACCCCATGCCGCCCCAATTTCTTCAGGAGCAGCAACTCCACCGAGGCTTCGGCAGCCGCAAAATCATACCCTTGTGCGGTTTTTTTCTTCAATTCATTATGCAGCCCGCGCACCACCGGCTCATCCTTGTCCAAATGAAACCCGAAGCGCTTGGCCAGAGAAACTATATTGCTGCGCCCGGCCAGTTCGGTTATCAGCACCCGCTGCCGGTTGCCCACGGCATCGGGGTTAATATGCTCATACAGTGAAGACTTGCGCGACACTGCGCTGACATGCACGCCGCCCTTGTGGGCAAAAGCCGAACGCCCCACAAACGGCTGGCGCGCGAACAAAGACATATTCGCCACTTCAGCCACATAATTGGAAATCATGGACAGATCGGCCAGCTTTTCTTTGGGCAGGCAATGATACTGCCCGCCGGACTTGAGATTGACGATGGGGATAACCGAAGTAAGGTTGGCGTTGCCGCAACGTTCGCCAATGCCGTTGATGGACCCCTGAATATGGCTGACCCCGCCGTCAATGGCCGCCAGACTGTTGGCCACCCCAAGCTCGCAGTCATTATGGGCGTGAATGCCCACTTCTGTTTCCGGAAAAGCCTCGCAAACGACGCGGCAAACGGGTTCGATTTCCTCGGGCAGCGAGCCGCCGTTGGTATCGCAGAGCACCAGGGTACGCGCCCCGGCCTCGCGCGCCGTGCGCAGCACTTCCAAAGAATAGTCCGGATGCGCCTTGTAGCCGTCGAAAAAATGCTCGGCATCGAAAAATACGGTCAGTCCGTTGGCGCACAAATACCGGATGGAATCGCGGATCAATTCCAGGTTGCGTTCATAGCTGACCCGCAAGGCGATATCCACATGCTCCTGCCAGGACTTGCCGAAAAGGGTGGCGTATTTGGCGCCAGAGGCCAGAATCGCCGCCAGGGTCGGGTCTGTTGACGCGCTGTGCTCGGGGTGATGTGTTGAGCCAAAGGCCACAATTTTGGCCTGTTTGAGCTCATAATTGGCTATGTCCCGGAAAAACTCATCATCTACGGCATTGGAGCCAGGCCAGCCGCCCTCAATAAAGGGAATGCCGAATTCGTCCAATTTAAGCGCGATCTTGAGCTTATCGTCCGCAGTAAAATAGACGTCCTCTGCTTGGGCGCCGTCACGCAATGTGGTGTCGTAAATGATGATTTTGCTCACATGACTACCTAATATAAACCCCTCACCCGCACGTCCAGTCCGGGTGAAAGGGTCGTTCGCAAAAAATGCGGTTTTTGCTCTCTCCCCCTGCGGGGCTCCCGCCGTCCTAGCGGGCTCATCCCCCTACGTCTTTACCCTATACCTCTCACCCGCACATCCTGTGCGGGAACGCCCTGCGGACCTCATCCGTAACCTTCGCTTACTTGCGCTGTCGCTCTGCGGACCTCGTCCGTAACCTTCGCTTACTTGCGTGCTCAGGTAACGGACGCGCTTCGTTCCACTCCGCGCCGCTGGAGGCTCAGGTAACGGCTGCTTCGCCGCTGGAGGCTCGAGGGTCATTCGCAAAAAATGCGGTTTTCAGCACCCGCCCCGCGTGTCGTCTTCCTGGCGGCAAAGGGGCCGGAGGTCCTTGCAGCCTTCCCCCCCAATTTATCTAGCTACTCGGCAATGCGTTCTTTGCCCAGGTCAAAAACATCGTGAAGCACACGCACGGCCAGTTCCGTATATTTTTCGTCAATAAGGCAGGTTACCTTGATTTCCGAGGTGGAAATCATCAGGACGTTGATATTCTCATTTTTCAAAGCTTCAAAAATACGCGCCGCAACCCCGGAGTGGCTGCGCATGCCCACGCCGACCACAGAGACCTTGGCCACATTGGAATCGGCCACCACATCTTCAGCGCCAAGGGCAGGCATGATTTCCCGCATAATCGCCAAAGTGCCTTCCAAATCTTTATGGGGCACGGTAAAGGTCATATCCGTACGCCCGTCTGCGGACATGTTCTGAATTATCATATCCACGATGATATCGGCCTTGGACATGGCTCCGAACAGGGTCGCGGCCACGCCGGGACGGTCTTCCACCTTGAGCACGGTGACCCGGGACTGGTTTTTATCAAAAGCAATGCCGGAAACGAGCACTGAT
>CAZNBK010000007.1:0-19296 GCA_964571105.1 uncultured Desulfovibrionaceae bacterium | reverse complement strand
GAGGGAGGGGGAAAGGCCTATTTTCCAAAATGGGCCTTTCCCCCTCCCTCATCCGATTATTTAGCGATCATGGCCCGAATGGTGTTGGCGCAGCCTTCGGTGGAGTGGCTCATGTGGAAGAGACGCTCCACAAAATGAATAAGCTGATAGATGTCTTTGAAGTCCATTTCCGTGTTGTAGACATCGGAAGTGACCTGATGGCTCAGGCTGCGCACATGGCGGTGCTGATTGCGCACCTCGCGGCAGGCATTCTTCACTTCCAGGCGGTCACAAATTTCGCCGCTGATGAAATCAATGAACATGCGCAGGGCCGGTCCCAAAAGGTCGACGGTTTTGTTGGTTTCCCGGACCATCAGGGCCAGCTCGTCCTGAAATTGCTCCGGAATGGGCACGGGGCGCATGCTCAGCCAGTCGAGGCTTTCCTGGGCCGCATCCAGGATGGTGTCCTGGCGGGAGACATAAGACAGGAACAACGTGCGGTCCACAGCCAGAAACAGCCCTCGCGGCAAATGATTGCGGATGCTGCGGTCTACCTTGTCGGCATGGTTTTCTATTTCATCCACTTCATGCTGGATGCTCAGAAAGTTTCTGGAAGTGCCGCCTTCAATGTAGTGGGTCAGTGAATCTTCAATGAGGGATGCCCCTTCATAAATAAGGTCATAGTGTTCGGCCAGCGCCTCAATGGGAGAGTGCTGTGGTAATATACCGAATAAAGGTAAACGCAATGTCATACTGACCCCCTGTTGCACGGCTGAAAAAAGCATTTGATTCAGCCCAGCGCCGCTTGGAATTTTTATCCACTCCGGCGCGGATCCACTTGTGCGGCTCTGCTTTATTACTTGCTTCTTGCCTACCAACTATTTCTAGACTTTTTTTAATTTTTTGCAACCGCTTATTGCAGTGCAAACTTCTAATATAAAATCGCGCGCATGATCTGATAAATTACGATACAGGTAAACGCGGTTACCGGCACGGTAAGCAGCCAGTACAGAACTATTTTGGAAAGTACCCGAAAATCCACGGCCTTGAAGCCGCGCGCCACGCCCACACCGACAATGGCCCCCACAGCGGCGTGGCTGGTGGATACGGGCATGCCCAGGTGCGAAGCCAGGAGCACGGTGGTGGCCGCGCCAAAGGCCACGGCAAAGCCGCGCGTGTTGGTCAGCTTGGTAATGCGCTGGCCCAGGGTGGCGATAACTTTATAGCCGAGCAGGCTGATGCCGCAGGCAATGCCGATGCCGCCCATGCCCAGAAGCCACAGGGGCAGCTCGCCGCCATCTCCCATTTCTTGAGACATAAAATATATGGACGCCACCGGCCCAATGGCGTTGGCCACATCATTGGCCCCTTGCGAGATCGCCACATAGCAGGCCGTGGCTATTTGCAGCTTCTGAAACATCTTTTCAATGGTCCTGCCGGTGCTCAAGCCAGCCGCGAGCTTGGGGATGAACACCCAGCGGATGACCAGGGCAAGAGAGACCATGCACAAGCCGGTAATCAGCAGGCTGAGGTAACCGGGAATGTGCAGGTTTTGCCCAAACGGCGTTTTGTATAAAAAGGACAGGACCACCAGGCCCAGCGTCAGCGCTCCCCAGACCGGAACCCAGAAACAGGCCCGCTCCACGGGCTTGTTTTGCAGCAGAATAAAGCGGCGGATGTGGATGAAGATTAAAAAAGCCAGCAGGCCGCCAAAAAAAGGCGAGATGAGCCAGGACAGAACAATGCTGCCCATATTGCTCCAGTCGATGACGTCCAGGCCGCCGGCCACAATGCCGAAACCTACAATGCTGCCCACAATGGAATGGGTGGAGGAGACCGGCAGCTCGGTAAACGTGGCCAGCAGCACCCACAAACCGGCTGAAATCAGGGCCGCAAACATGCCCATGGCAACCAGGTTGGGATCGCCGATGGCCTCGGGGGGAACAATGCCTCGGCAGATGGTGCCGGTAACCTGAGAGCCAAAAAAAACCGCGCCCACAAAGTTAAGGACAGCGGCTATAAGCACGGCCTGGCGGACGGTGATGGCCCGCGCGCCCACGGACGGAGCCATGGAATTGGCTACATCGTTGGCGCCAAGGCTGAAGGCCATTAAAAAACCTGCTGCAAGGGCGCCGTAGAAAAGCAAGGAGAGCAAATCCATAAGGTGTTCTCAGCAGGTTGGGGTTAGTGCTCGTGATTTAAATAAGAAAGGAATTAAGCTTGTCCAGGCCGGGGCATGGCGCCCCTCGGCCTGTTTTCTGAAAAAAGGGACCTGACGCGTAGCAGTCGAGTGTATTATGCACTAGGCAATGCGTCCTCAAGCACAGATCCCGCCAGGTTACTTCATCCGATAGGTAATGCGGCCCCGAGTGAGATCATAGGGAGAAAGCTCCACCTTGACCTTGTCCCCCGGCAAAATCCGGATGTAAAACTTGCGCATTTTACCGGAAATGTGCGCCAGCACCCGGTGGCCGTTCTCCAGTTCCACTTCAAACATGGCGTTGGGCAGGGCTTCCTGCACCACACCATCCACTTCGATGGCTTCTTCTTTAGCCATGCAACCTCCAGACCCACGGTTATGCCGCAGGTGATTATTGGCTTCCCTTTTCCACGAAAACACGCTGCTGTCAAGCAAACTAGAGCCTTTTCGCCCAGGGTATTGCCGTAGCAGGGGAATAAATACTGCCGGATCCAATCGCGCGGGCCTTGCCAAGCGGGGCATAGCGCCCGGCGGAGCATTTTATCACAGCATATAATTCCATTAAAATAAAAGTGCTCCGGTCGGCCTGCGCGGACAAGAATTACTTTTTACGGCGTTTTTTACCGGACTTGCTTCTGCTTTGCGCAAAATTTTGCGCAGGAACGGGCCGCTTTGCTTCAGACGATTCTTGCGACCTGGGCCAAAACAAAAGCGCCAGCCCGGCCAGGATCATGGGCAGGCATAAAATCTGTCCCATGGTCACCCAGCCCAAGGCCAGATAGCCGAGATGCGCATCCGGCTCGCGGAAAAACTCCACAAAAGAGCGGGCCAGGCCGTAACCCAGCAGAAAAAGGCCGGAAACCCTGCCCCTGTAGGGTTGCCGCGAGGAATACCACCAGAGAATAATAAACAACAAAAGCCCTTCCAGGCCCGCCTCATAAAGCTGGCTGGGGTGGCGCGGCTGGGAGCCTCCGCCGGGAAAAACCACGCCCCAGGGCGCACTGCTGATTTTACCCCATAATTCGCCGTTGATGAAGTTGCCCAAGCGCCCGGCCAGCAGCCCCGGAGCGGCCAGCGGAGCGATAAAGTCGGCCACGGACCAAAAAGACCGCTTGCTGCGGCGGCAGAACAAAATCAGGGCCACAATCACGCCGACGGCGCCGCCGTGAAAGGACATGCCCCCGTGCCAGACCTTGAAAATATCCAGGGGGTGGGTGGCGAAGTAGATGGGATCGTAAAACAGGCAATACCCGAGCCTGGCCCCTAAAACCACCCCCAGGGCCGCGCTGATGATCATGGCGTCCACATCTTCGCCGCTCCAGTCCCATTTAGGACTGCGCGCCCGCCACTGGGCCAGCAGCCAGGCGGTTACAAAACCGATCAGGTAGGTAAGCCCATACCAATGGACCTGCAAGGGGCCGAGGGAAAAAGCCACGGGATCTATATTATGTACAAACATGAGTATTTTTCGCCTAACAAAATCAGGGTTTTTGCGGCTTGAGAACGACCGCTGCCGTGGCCGTGAACCTAACAAAAAAGATCCAAAACAAAAAGCCCGGCCTTATTCCCTGCATGAGCGCGGTAAACACAGGGTTCCGACTCGACAGAAACAAGGATTGGGGGTAAATCTAATACGGGGTAAACCCTCGAGCCATCATCAAACAAGGACACCATCATGCACAAAAACCCAACCCTTCTTTTCGGACTGGCCGCTTTGCTGTTGATCGCCATCATTGTGCTGCCCTTCTTGATTAAAGGTAAAAGCATCGACTCCCTGCCGAACGGCGCATACGTGCATGTGACCGCTTCCGAAGTCATGGGGCCGCGCGAGTCCATTACCCTGCGCTTTAGCGCGCCCATGGTCGAATCTGACCAGCAACAAACAACGCTGGATATCAAGGACGCCCCGTTTACGCTTGAGCCGCCCATTGCCGGTGAAGGCGCCTGGCAAAATTCGCAAACCTTCGTGTTTACCCCCCACGCAACCTATACCCCGGCCACACGTTACATAATCAACATCAAGCCGGGCCTGCGCGGCCTGGACGGACAGGAAGTTAGCCGGGAGCTCAACTTCATCTCCATGCCCCTGTCCATTGAGGGCGTGCAGCAGACCAACTGGAATGAAGACGGACTGTTTGTGGTCGCCTCTTTCAACCTGCCCGTGGACCCGGCCAGCCTGGCCGAGGCCTTGCGCGTGGAAGTTTTCACTGTTGATGGCAGCAGCAGCCCCGTGGACTTTCAAGTGCTGGACGACAAGGCGAGCAATTACCTGACCATTCAAATTCCTGACCCGGCCGAGGGCACTTATTACCGGCTCTACTTTGCTCCGGAACTTGCCTCCACCGTCGGGCCGGAACCATTAAACCGGGAAGCCGTCTATACCCTTGACCCGCGCCAGATTGTGGCCATTATGGACAGCAATGTGCAAAACCGGTCTGCAGACGGCAGCAGCCGACCCCAACCCGTAACGCTGTCCGAAGCCCAGCAGGATACCGGCTCTGACGGGACTGTAACCATCTCGATATATGCCTCCGCCCCCCTGGACCCCGATGCGGTGCGCCCGTTCCTGAAAATTTCCCCGGACAAGGTGGACAAAATTATCTGGAATGATTCCGGTTACTGCCTGCAGATCAGCGGCAAATGGACGCCGGGCGAAAATGTGGTCATACGCCTGGAAGCGGGCATGCCGGCTGAAAACGGCACCACCCTGGAAAAGGCCTGGCAGATTGTACAGACCATTCCGGAAATAAGCCCATATTTGAGCATAGACAACAGCAACTCCCGCATGGTCATGACCCCGGCCCTGGGCTTGCGCGTTCCGCTGGTCGGCGTCAACATCAAAAACGTGTCTTTCTCGCTCTGGCGTTTGTACGACAACAACATTCCCGTGGAAATGGCCAATGAATATTGGGACCCGGCCGGCTTTGCGGACCGCTTCTCCAAATTTGTGGGCAAGCTGGATGTGGACCTGCTGGAACCGCGCAACCAGACTTTCCGCAAATCCGTGGACCTGACCGACCTGGTGGAAGACAAAAACCTGCGCGGGCTTTACCTGCTGCGGGCCACCGGGGAGAGCATGAGCCCCAAAGACCAGGATTATTGGGATTACAACCAGTATGCCGAGCAGTATATTCTGATCACCGACCTGGCCCCGGTGGTGATGAAACGCGACAGCGACCTGAAAGTCTGGGTTAACAATCTGTCCAAGGGCCTGCCCGTGCCCGAGGCGGACGTGATCGCCTATTCCCTGAGCAACCAGGTGGTGGCCCAGGGGCGCACCGGCGCGGACGGCGTGGCTGTGCTCAAACCGGCCCAATCCGGCAAGTGGGAATCGGATCCGGCTCTGGTCATGGTCAAAACCGCTGACGATGTAACTTACCTGAACCTGGCCGGAAACCTGCTGGACAACGCCGAATTTGATATCTGGGGACAAACCTGGACAAACCTGCCCTACCGGGCTTTCTGCTTTACCTCACGCGGCGTTTACCGCCCCGGTGAACATGTGGACTTCAAGGCCCTGTTCCGTGACGAGCAGCTTCTGCCTCCCAAGCCCTCACCCATGATGTACCGGGTTTTCTCGCCCACCGGGCGGGAAATGCTGCGCGGCACCGGGCAGTTGAGCAACGAAGGCGGCCTGGTTGGCGGGTTCGACCTGCCCGAAGCCGCGCCCACCGGCTCCTATTCACTGCTGGTTTTTGCCCCGGGCGGCGAAACCACCGTGTTCGGCAGCGTCCATTTCAGTGTGGAAGAATTCGTGCCCCCGCGCATTGAGGTTAATTTGAGCGCGGACGCGGACAAAGTCATCGGCGAGCAGGAACTTAATTTATCGCTGGGCGCGGATTACCTGTTCGGCGCGCCCGGTTCCGGCCTGCTGTATACCCTGGACCGCATCAGCCGCTCTGCCGTGTTTTCGCACCCGGACTGGAAAGGCGTCTCTTTCGGCGATGACAGCCGCTTTGAATCATCCAGAGAACAGCCCCTGTTTGATGATGTGCTCAGTGAACAAGGCGAGGCCGGGCAGGTTTATACTGCCGGCAGCGGCGACCTTAACGCGCCGTCCATGGTCAACTGGATATTCACCCTGTCCGTGCAGGAAGACGGCGGTCGCTGGGTGGGCAAGTCACTTGTGCTGCCTTATTATCCGCGCGAAGAGCAACTGGGCCTCAAGCTGCCCGTTGATTATCTCGCGCCCGGCCAACCGGCTGTTATCGGCGCGGTGGCCGTTGACACCGAGGGTCGCCCCCTGGATGTCTCCGCCCTGGAATACACCGTGGAGCGCGTGGCCGGGCACTACAACTACGTGCGCCAGCCCAATGGCTCCTACCGCTATGATTACAGTGAGGAATTCATTCCCCTGGACAAGGGCGAGGTGGTCATGTCCAAGGGCAGCGGCGAGTTTTCCTTTACCCCCAACCGCACCGGAAACTACCGGGTGCGCATCACCGGACCCAACGGCGCGGCTGCGGCGGCCCGGGTGTATGCCTGGTCGTCATATTGGCGCGATGAAAATAGCGACGAAGACGTGGAGTCTGCCCGTCTGACCGTGGCCGACATTACTTTTGACAAGTCCGAATACCGGATCGGCGAGGTGGCCCAGATTACCGTGCGCTCTCCCTTCCAGGGCCGCATGCTCTTCAATGTGGAAACCAACCGCACCCTGCTGACCCGCACCCTGGACATGCGCGGCGAGGAAGTAACCCTGGAAGTTCCGGTTACCGCCGAGTTCACCCCCAATGCCTACTGCACGGCCTGGATAGTCAAGCCGGTGCGCGAAGAAGGCAAGTGGTCCAGCCACCGCGCTTACGGCGTGGCCCCGCTCATGGTCGCCAAAACCGACAACCTCCTGGACATCACCCTGGAAGCGCCGGACAAGGCCCTGCCGGACAGCCGCCTGCCGGTGTCCATCAAACTGACCAAACCCGACGGCAAGCCCAGCAGCGGCGAAGTTTGCCTGTATTTGGTGGATGAAGCCATCCTGACTCTGACCAACTATCAGACCCCGGATCCCATGTATCTGTTCTGGGCCAAACAGGCCCTGGGCCTCAGCGTCAAAGACTATTACGACGAGCTGACCGCCCCGGAAAGCAAGGCCACGCCGCAGCTCAGACCGGGCGGCGGTGATGATGGGGACGGCTCCGACTATCTCTCGGCCATCCGGCGCAACCAGATTATGCTGACTATTTTCGTGGGCAAAATCGATGTGCCTGCTTCCGGCGAGGCCGACATTGAGCTGATTCTCCCGGAATTCAGCGGCAAAGGCCGCCTCATGGCCGTGGCCGCCTCGGGCAAGCTGCTCGGCTCCACCGACCGGTATGTGACCATTGCCCGCGACCTGGTGGTTGAAGCCACCGGACCGCGCGCCGTGGCCCCCGGCGACGAGTTCGTGGTTCCGGTCAAAGCCTTCATGTCCGCCGGAGTAGAGCATGAGCTCAGGGGCGAAGTTAAAGTAACCGTGTCCGGCCCCTTGCAGCGGGCAGACAGCGAGCAGTTGGCCGTGAACATAACCCCCGGCCAGAGCCAAGCCGGGCCGTCCCGCGACTTTGTCATCAAGGCCGGACCGGATACGGGCCTGGGCATTGTCACCATTGAATCGGTGCTGCCCGGCGACCCGGATAATTCCTATACCCAGACCGTGGAAATCCCGGTGCGCTCGCCCTTCCCCAAAACCACGGTAAGCGGCGCAGGCGTGGTCAACGGCAACAGCGAACTCAGCCTGGATATTCCCGACCTGTGGGTGCCGGGCACCGGCGCGCTGACCGTCAATGCCGGAGGGTTGCCCAACAAAAACCTGCTGCCCGCCCTGAACTACCTGCGCAATTACCCTTACGGCTGTCTGGAACAGACCGTCTCTGCGGCCTGGCCCTTTATTGTGCTGCCGGAGCTGCTCAAGGACATTGACCCGGTCTTCCTGGATCAAAACAATATCGATGCAGGCCTGGCCGCTGCAATCAAGCGCATCTCGTTCATGCAGCTTTATGACGGCAGCTTTGCCATGTGGGCCGGAGAAAGCCGCCCGGCGCTATGGGCTTCGGTGTACGCCACCCATTTCCTATGGGCAGCCAGCAGCAAAACCCAGTTGCCGGAAGGCCTGCTGGAATCGGCCCTGGAATACCTGAAGCAGATCATGGCTATCCCGACCGGGGCCATTACCCCCCAGTCCTTTGACACCACCCTGTCCGCCAAGGCTTATGCCGCTTATGTGCTGACCATGGCCGGGCAAGCGCCCCTGGCCTGGCTGCAACAATTGAATGCCGACAAAACTCTGCTGACGCCATCAGGCCGCATCTACCTGGCTGCGGCCCTGGCCCTGCACGACAAGTCCAGCCGCCCCCTGCGCAGCCTGGGCGAACTGCCCGAGTTGAACTGGGAGGGCGTTAACCCCACGCTGGAATCGACACCGCGCAACATGGCCATTCTGCTCACAGCCTGGAGCCAGGTGGAGCCCGCTTCCCAGGAAGCCGCCCTGCTGGCCAAGGAACTGTTGGATACCGGTCTGGCCGGACGCTGGTACACCACCCAGGAAAACGCCATGGGGCTTATGGCCCTGGCCCGCTACTACGCGGCCAACCCGGACCTGAACAAGCCGTTCAGCGCGCAGCTCGCCTCATCGGCCTTTGACAAGCCGCAGCCCTTCTCTTCGGAGGAGGACCTGGCCTTGCGCGTAAAAAGCCAGCCCAATGCCCCCCTGCCCCTGCCGCTGAACCTCAAGATCGACGGCCAGGGCAGCGCCTTCTATGCCTGGTCCAGTACCGGCGTGCCCGTGGAAGCGCCTGCGCCCTTTGCGGAAAACCTGAAAGTCAGCCTGACGCTTACCGACGAGCAGGGCCAGGTGCTGGCCTGGGACGGCGACGAGCCTCTGCGCCTAAAGCAGGGCGCCCGCCTCAACGCCACCTTGGTTATTGAACCGTCCACGCCCGTGGAGCAACTGATCATTGTCAGCGTGCTGCCCGGCGGCCTGGAGGTGGATAACCCCAGACTGGAAGAGCTGCGCGACTCCGAGCCTGCTGAGGACGGCCCCTACACGGCCTATGACTACTACGGAAATACCCGTCTGGACCTGCGCGACGACCGGCTCATCCTGGTCTGCGATTATCTTAACTCCAGGCTGGCCTATACGTTCACCATGCGGGCCGTGAGCAAAGGCGCCTACATCTTCCCGCCCGTGGCCGGGGAAGGCATGTACGCGCCGTTTATCCGCAGCCTGAGCCGCCACGGAACTTTGATAGTTGAGTAAAATGGGAGAGGGAACCTTAAGGGACGCCGTTCCTTATGGTTCCCTCTCCCAACCCCTCACCCTCCTTAACCCCAATTGTATGAAGCATTTAACCCGCAAAAACGTTATAATAAGCGGGGTGGTATTTTGCTTAACGATAACAGCAATATTTATTGTTGCTGTTACTTTAACCCCTCTACCCTTCAGTGAAATTGTTCATTACCAGGCTTCGCCCCTGGTGCTGGACAGTGAAGGCCGCATTATTCACGCCAGGCTGTCGGAAAGTGAGGAATGGTGCATTCCCGTAGCCCTGGAGGACATGGGAGGCTGGCTGCCCGCCATTGTGGTCAGCGTGGAAGACAAACGTTTCTGGCGGCATCCGGGCGTTGACCCGTTGGCTCTGGGCCGAGCTGTCTGGCAGAATATCACTTCCGGCAGAGTTGTCTCCGGAGCTTCTACTATTACCAGCCAGTTGGTGCGTATTTCATTGCCGAAACCGCGCACATTTACGGCCAAGGCCGTGGAATTTATGCAAGCCGTCAAGCTCGACTGGCTACTGTCAAAAGAAGAAATTCTGGCCCTGTACCTGAACCGCGCCCCGTTCGGCGGCAATATCCGGGGTGTGGAGGCTGCGGCGCGCATCTATTTCAACAAACAGGCCCGCGATTTGTCCGTTGGTGAAGCCGCTTTGCTGGTCGGCATGCTGCGCGGCCCGTCATTATACCGGCCCGACCGCAACCCGGAAGGCGCCCTGGCCCGGCGCAACGCCATCATCGAACTGGCCGAAAAACGGCACGGCCTGGAGCCGGACATGGCCAGGCTGGCCAAGGCTGAAGACCTGCCCACGGGCGGCTCGCTGCCCATTTATGACCCTCTGTTTCTTTTCGGTGAATGGGCGCTTGGGCACTTAGCCGACAATACGCCGGGGTCGGAGGCTGTGCTCCACACCAGTCTGCGCATGCCCATGCAGGTGGCCCTGCATTCCATTTTGAGCGAAGCCCTGTTGGGTAAAAACGGCCCGCCGCTGCACCCGGACATCACCGCAGCCGGGGTGATTGTGGACAACCGCACCGGCCAGGTGGCCGCCTATGTGGGCAACGCCCGCTTCAACCGCGAACAGGGGGTGCACTGGATCGACTGCGTCCAGGCCCCGCGCTCGCCCGGCTCGACCTTAAAACCCTTTGCCTACTGGCTGGCTTTTGCCCAAGGCGAACTCACACCGGTTTCCCTGCTGGCGGACTCGCCTCTATCCTTTGCCGGACAGGCCCCTCGGAATTTTGATCTGACCTATCGCGGACCGGTAAAAGCCGCCACGGCCCTGGCCGACTCGCTCAATGCCCCGGCTGTGCGCGTGCTGCGCCGGGTGGGCGGCAACAAACTGCTGCGTTTTCTGCGTACTCTGGGCCTGACCCGGCTTAACTCGGTTTCCGAGCACTACGGTGATTCCCTGATTCTGGGCGGCTGCGAGGCCACCCTGCTGGAACTTTTGGGGGCCTACCGCTCCCTGGCCACCCTGGGCGGGCCGCGCGCCATTACCCCGCTGGCCGGTCAAGCAACGGACAACCAACTCTCCGGCACGCCTCTACAGGCGAACCTGGCCCCGGCAGCCTACCTGGTGGCCGAATCCCTGCACGATGTCATGGAGCTGATGCCCTTGGGCCGGGCCATGTTTGACGGACAACGGCGGATATTTGCCTATAAAACCGGCACTTCTTACGGCTTCCGCGATGCCTGGATGTTTGCTTATACCCCGGCCTGGACCGTGGGGGTCTGGTTCGGACGAGAAGACGGCAAGGCTGAGCCTGCCCTGACCGGACGCAGCCTCATCGGTCCGGTTATGATCAGCCTCTGCCGCCGCCTGCTCAGCCTGGACAATCGCCAGCCAACCTGGTTTACCCCGCCGGACGGCCTGGCCCGGCAGGATGTCTGCGCTCTGTCCGGCATGGCCCCCGGCCCCTGGTGCCTGGATGTGCGCCAGGCCGAGGTGGTTGAAGCTGTCTGGCGCACCCAGCCCTGCACCTTGCACGTCTTGCGTCAGGGCCGCCCTGCCCTGGTCTGGCCGCAAGAGCTGCAACAAATCGCCCTGGAGCGGGAAACCGAACTCAGCCGCAGCGCCAAGGCCATAATCACCTCGCCGGTGGACCAAGCCCACCTGCTGCTCACCCCCGGGCGGGGCAAACAAAAAATTCCCCTGCGCGCCGAAGGCACGACCGGAGAAATTCACTGGTACATGGACCTGGTCTACCTGGGCGCCCAAGCGCCGGGCACAGAGCTTTTCTGGACCCTGGAGCCGGGGCGACACACGGTTTCGCTGCTGGATTCCGAAGGCCGGACAGCCAGGGCTATGTTTGAAGTGGAAGATTTGCGGGAGTAAAGATAAACGCAGGCGAGCGAGACTGATTTTCCGCAGCCATTCGGAGCTGCTCCGATGATTTTTTACCTGTGGTAGTTTCTAACCAATTCCTGCGGCTCCTCTACCGTCTCGGAGCGCAACCAGCCGCCGTCGGCATCCAGTAATTGAGCACAGACAGGAAGATGGGCAGCGGTGAATGCGCCGTCCGGTTCGGTTTGCATTCTTGCCTCGGGGTCGGCCAGGGTGTAAATTTTCCAGGCATAGCGGCGACCCCTTTCAAGATCCTTGTCATGGTATTTGCCCACAGCAACCCAATTCAGCCCATAGCGCAGAATTTCGTTGGAAAGTATCCAACTGCCCAATTCGATATTGGTGGCCGGGTCAAGCAGAGTGGCCGGGTCAATGTCGAGATGGTTTACCCAATAACAGTTTATCTGCATCAACCCGACATCATAACTCACGGAATCTTCGGTCGCCTTTTGGATGAGGCGAATAGAGGCTGCCTGATCCTCGGGATAATGCGTCACCCCGGCAATATTCACCGCGTTGGGGTTACCGGTTGATTCGTGGCAAATGATCGCCTCAACCAACCAAACTGGCGGCACAGCCGCCAGGGCCTCCGAGAAGGAGACGAATACAAGACTGAGAACGAGCAATATCTTGGTAAGCATGCAAACTATCCTGAAACGGACGAGACAGGCGCTCCGGCAAAGGCCTTTGGCCTGCGTGGCGGGGTTCCTCCGTAATTCTGTTAATGGTCTTAGGGGATTTTCGCTTTGAGATTATCGTCTAGCGGTCGGCGTGAAACAAAGCGTTAATTGCTTTAGAAATGGCTATGCCCATACAGCCAGCGCCTCGGCAGGGGGACGCCGCACCCGGGGGATTTTCCCCCGGTGGTGCATGTGCGGGCGAAGTTTTTCAGCAAAAAACGGCTCATGGTCTGTTGTACCTGATTCTGCCGCTGATAAGGGCAACCAGAAACAGGATAAGGGCTATGCCGAAAATAATTCTGGCCATGTACGAAACTGAAGCCGCAATGCCGGTGAAGCCGAAAACTCCGGCCACAATGGCTACAACTAAAAAGAGAAGGCTGAGTCTAAACATACTTGAATCCTTGAAAGGCCGAGGCCCTTGGTGACAGATTGTTTTCAGGTGCTTTGCCGGAGCGGTTTATACTCAATTCTTCAAAGTGAGGTTGTTGACCACTCTTTTCACGCCTTCGGCCTCATTGGCGACTTTCTCGGCAAGAACAGCCTGAGCTTCGCTGTTAACCGCACCAGAGAGCGTAACTACGCCTTCAACAGTTTTCACACTAATATCCAGCGATTCAAGCCCTTCCTGAGCCAGGTGCTTACCCTTGATCACTGCCGTAATCGTGGTGTCGTCAATATACTTTTCAACCTCTCCGGGACCGGGCTCCACAACCAGGTTATCCTTGACCGAGGTTATCCCTTCGACATTTTGCGCCAGGGCCACCACTTTCGACTGTTCAACATGGCTTTTCACTTCACCGTTCAGGATAACCTGTTTGTTGTTCAGGGTGGCGGTCACGTCCGGGTAGGCGGCCAGCGCCTCAGCCACGTCGTCGGCGATTGCGCTGTCCGAGCGGCTGCAACCAGCCAGAACGGCCAAGGACAGGACAGCCAGAAAGGAACATAAAAAAACTCTTTGTTTGATACGGCTACAATTTATCATCAGAACCTCACGATACAGTTAAGGGTTGAGGCCTTTGAATATTAATTAGATTTGATGGGAATACAGAAAATAAAAAATGTAAAAAGGTCTTATTTAAAATATAAGTAGAGCGAAGTTATTGTCAAATAACATATTTATAAATACGCTATTAATACCTACAGCCAACAAGTTCTTAGCAGATGCTATTTTTTTAATCAAAAATATACAAGTAAACATATAAGTTTGTTGCCGAAAAAAAGCGGTCACGATGACAATCGTGACCGCTTGGAAATCAGGTCTTTTTATCACAAACGCAAGCCCGGCAGCACACACTTCCCCACTGGGGGCCAGCGTCACGCTGGCGCGGGTGCAGGGGCGCGCAAGCCCCTGCCCGCCGGAGGCGTCCTACCCGTCTTCGTAAGGCTCAGTATAGCCGCATTCCTTTTTGGGGCAGACCAGCTTGACCTTGCCGTCGCGGCTTTTTTTGCGGGTCATGATTTTACCGTTGCAGCCGGGGCAGGTCTTGTCCACGGGGAAATCCCAGAGCGCGTATTTGCACTGCGGGTAGCGGTTACAGGAATAGAATATCTTGCCGCGCTGCGAGCTGCGCTCGACGATCTGGCCGTCACAGCCGTCCTGGGGGCAGGCCACGCCAGTGCTCACGGATTCGGTGTATTTACAGTCCGGATAGCCTGAGCAGGCGATAAACCGGCTGCCGGCCCGTGAATTTTTCAGCAACAGATCTTTGCCGCACTTGGGGCAGACCCCCACCTTTTCGCCCTGGGCTTTGATCTTTTCTTCCATGACTACCTGGCCCTGTTCGTTGCGGCTGAAATTGCTGGTAAACGGGCAGCCCGGATACCCGGAGCAGGCCAAGAAGGTGCCGGCCTTGCCGAACTTGATGAGCAGATCCTTGCCGCAGGTGGGGCAGGGTACGCCGGTCGGGAGTCCGCCTTTGACGCTTTCCATGTTTTTGGTGGCTGCGGCCAGTTCCTGCTCAAAGGGGCCATTGAAGCGCTTGAGCAGTTCCACCCAATCTTCCTCGCCGTCGGCCACCTTATCCAGGTCGTCTTCCATGCGGGCCGTAAAACCTACATCCATGAGTTCGGAAAAATGTTTGACCAAAACGTCGCAGACCACGTTGCCAAGGTCGGTGGGCACGAAATTGCGCTCTTCCTGTACGGCGTATTCACGGTCGAGCAGGGTGCTGATGATGGACGCATAGGTGGAAGGACGGCCAATGCCTTTTTCTTCCAGCTCGCGCACCAGCGAAGCTTCGTTGTAGCGGGCCGGGGGCTGGGTAAATTTTTGCTCCTTGTCCAGCTTGAGCAGGCTGAGTTCATCGCCGCTTTTAAGCTCGGGCAGCCTGGCCTGGTCTTCCTTGGCCGGAGACAGGGCCAGCCAGCCGGGGAAGATCACCCGTTCGCCCTTGACCCGCCATTGGGCCGGGCCGTTATCAATGAGCACCGTGGTGTCGTGATAGCGGGCAGCAGCCATCTGCGAGGCCATAAACCGGGTCCAGATCAGCTTGTAGAGCTGATATTGGTCGGGCATGAGCAAGTCTTTGACGGCCTCGGGTTCGATGTGCACATCCACGGGCCGGATGGCTTCGTGGGCGTCCTGAGCGCTGCCTTTGGTTTTAAAGTGCCGGGTTTTGGGCGGGTAATAATCGGCGTCGAACTTGGCGATAATAAAGTCCTTGGCCGCAGCCTGGGCTTCCTGGGCCACGCGCACCGAGTCGGTACGCATATACGTGATCAGGGCAGTGGTGCCGCGTTCTCCCAGGTCCACGCCTTCATATAAACGCTGAGCGATGTTCATGGTCCGCTTGGCGCCGTAGCCCAGGCGCTGGTTTGCGCTCTGCTGCAAGGTGGAGGTGATGAACGGCGGCGGCGGCTCTTTGGACCGATCCTTTTCTTCCACGCCGGAAACAATAAACGGCTGGCCCTTGATGCGGCTTTCCAGGTCGGCGGCGGCTTCACCGCTGCTGATGACCGGCTTTTTATTATCGACTTTATGCAGTTCGGTTTTAAATTCCGGCGGGGTTTTCGCCTTGAGGTGGGCGGC
This sequence comes from uncultured Desulfovibrionaceae bacterium, assembly GCA_964571105.1. Lineage (GTDB taxonomy): Bacteria > Desulfobacterota > Desulfovibrionia > Desulfovibrionales > Desulfovibrionaceae > JAVBRZ01. Next base: position 3,810 of record CAZNBK010000007.1, on the reverse strand, counting down.
AAACAGCCAGTATTCCTCGGGCACGAAAGCCAGGCGCTCACGCTCGCGCTCCACAATCAGCCGCAGGGCCACCGATTGCACTCGACCTGCGGAAATGCCGCGCTTGACCTTGGACCAGAGCAGAGGAGAAATCTTGTATCCCACCAGGCGGTCCAAAATGCGCCGCGTCTGCTGGGCTTCAAACAGATTTTCCTGTAGCTCGCGGGGGTTGGCAATGGCCTCTTTGACCGCCTTGGCGGTAATTTCGTTGAACTGGATACGTTTGATATTTTGATTTTTAGGCCGAACGATCTCGGCCAGATGCCAGGCAATGGCCTCGCCCTCGCGGTCGGGGTCGGGGGCAAGGTACACGGTATCGGCCTTGGCCGCTGCCGTGCGCAGGGCCTCTACCACCTTTTCTTTGCCCGGAATAATTTCATACTTCGGCGCAAAGTCGTTGGCTTCGTCCACTCCGAGCTCGCGGCCCGGCAGGTCGCGAATATGGCCCACGCTGGCCTCAACAGTGTACTTGCTGCCCAAAAATTTTTTGATGGTTTTCACCTTGGCCGGTGATTCCACCACTATGAGATCTTTGCCCATGTTTTCCCCAAATATTATAGCAATTAACGCTTAATGCCTGCGCGTTTTATCAGCTTATACGACTTGACCGGCGACCTGCTCTAAAACAAGAACCTGAAAAAGGCAAACCTGGCAAATTTACGCCACCCGGTTGCCCGCTCGTTGGTTCGGTAGTAATATGCCGATTGCGGAGCAAGAAAAATACGACAATATCTTATTTGGTCAAGTCCGTAGCAGAGCCTTTTACCATTACCCACATATCCACCATGCTCCGACGCAGCCCGGCATAGCTGCGCCTGCGAGATTGGCCTGGGCGGCCTTGCCGACTGTTAAGCGACCAGCGAAAATGCTCTAAATAGGAGGAGTCATCCATGCCAGATTTTTACAGACCCGGTGTGAAAAAACTAATTTCTCTTGTTTGTGCCCTTGTTCTCCTCACTTTGGTCTCCGCCTGCGCCAAAGCGCCCTATACCGGTCGCAGCCAGATGATCTGGATGTCGGCCCAGGAAGAGCTCGCCCTGGGAGCTCAGGCCAGCCAAAAAGTGCTCAAAGAATCGCGCCCGGAAACCGGAACCCAGGAAGCGGCCATGACCGCACGGGTGGGGCAGCGCATCGCCGCCGCAGCTGACGAGCCCGACTCGAACCTTCCGGCCAGGGCTAAATTCGCCTGGGAATTCCACACTCTGCGCGATGACACCGTTAACGCTTTCTGTCTGCCCGGCGGCAAAATTTTTGTTTACACCGGCCTGCTTAAGTACACGGCCAGCGATGACGAACTGGCCGCTGTTGTCGGCCACGAGGTTGGGCATGCCATTGCCCGGCACGGCGCGGAGCGGGCCAGCCAGCAAAATATCGCCGGAATGGTCGGCAGTGTCGGCTCCGCAGTACTGGGGCCCGGTTTTGACGCTGCCTACGGCCTGGGCGTGAACTACGGCATCCTGCTGCCTTACGGTCGCCTGCAGGAGAGTGAAGCTGACTATATCGGCCTCATTCTAATGGCCAAGGCCGGATATGACCCCAGAGCAGCCCTGTCTTTCTGGCAAAAAATGTCCACAGCCGGGGGCAGCAAGCCTCCGGAATGGATGTCCACCCACCCTTCCGACCAGACCCGCATTGCCGAAATCAAGGAGCAACTGCCCGCAGCCCTGGCTATCTATAATGCCCGGCAGGGTAAAGCCGCAGAATGACGTTAATTTGACTTTTCTTTTCCGCAACTGAGCCGGGGGAAGGGCTGCCGCCTTTTCCCCGGTTTTTATCCAATAAAATCATCACCTTCCACAAACTGGCACCATTATTGCTATTTGGTTTATGCCATCTTGCCCGCAGGACAATCCCGAACAGCCCTGCTCTGGCGCAAATGGTCTTTTACGCTTCAGATGATTGCTCTGCACCCGATAAAAACGCTCAGTAATCGTCCGGCGGCAGGGGTTGCCCGCAATCCTTGCAAAACAGTTCAGCTTTTTAGAAAGCGAAAATACTCTAAAAGTTAAACTGCCCAAGCCACACAATGGAGAGAATTATGTCAAATGTGAAGCTCAACCCCTTACCGGCCAGCGAGGGCCGGCTTGAGCAAATGCGGCAAGCCCGCGCCCGGCAGAGCCAGCCGGACGTACAGCAAAACTTTGCCGCGCTCATGCTGCAAAACAGAAGCGGCTCTTCCCAGGCAAGCCCGCATATGGCCCAGTTTGAACATCTGCTGGGCGACAGCGCCGGTCTGGCCGATGTGCAGGCCATGAACTCGCTCTTGCAACTGATGGACGGCACCGGCAACAGCTACTCCACCCTGGACACCCTGCGCAACGTCATCAACACTAAAAGCGTGCTGAATACGTTGCCCGGACATTTTACACCCGGCGCAGGCATTTCCGGCCCCGGACTTGTGGAAGGACGCATCAACCGTCCGCCGTCCAGCCACCGGGATAAAGACCAAGTTTCCGACCCGGTCAAACAATCCAAGGCCGCGGCAGTGGCCACCGCCCCGGCCGGGACAACCCTCGGCTCTCTGGCCGCCCGCTTTGAATCCGGCAAGGACGGCGTGGCCGCCATCGGCTATGACCGGCACGGCGGCACCTCTTATGGCAAATTCCAGCTTTCCTCGCGGGCCGGAAGCATGGATCAGTTCATTAAATTTCTGAGCAAGGAGCAACCGGATTGGGGCAAACGCCTTGCCAATGCCGGACCAGCCAATACCGGCAGCCGCTCCGGCTCCATGCCAAATACCTGGAAGGAAATTGCCGCAGAAAACCCTGCCCGTTTTGAAGAACTGCAAACCCGTTTCGTGCACAACAGCCATTTCCAGCCGGCTGTGGCCGAAGTGGCCAAACGCACCGGTCTGGATTTCGATTCCATGTCTCCGGCCATGCGCGAAGTGCTCTGGAGCACGGCGGTACAGCACGGCGTCAACGGCGCGGCCAGATTGTTCAGCCGGGCAGTAAACCAGTTGAACAACGAAGGCGTGGAGACAAACGCTGAGCAGAACTATGAAAAGGCGTTGATTACCAAGGTTTACGCTTTGCGCTCCGGCCAGTTCGGATCTTCCGAACAACGTGTGCAAACAGCCGTGAAGAGCCGCCTGGTGGAAGAACGCGACCTGGCCCTGGCCCTGGTTGACCTGTACCAGAACGCCTGATCATAACCATATTTTCTTGATTTTCTCTCCTGGCAGACAAGGGCTTCGGGCGCCCTGCCGGGGGGCCGTGCGGCCCCCCGGCCTGCTATGCCGCCAGCTTAGATTGGCCGCCCTGCAAAAATCCGCTCCCAGCCCCAATTTCACAGCCTTCCCCATAAGCCACTGATTCCACTGATAAATTTTTTTATCCTTGCCGCTCCTAATTCTCTAGCCTTTTTCTAAAAAACCGGCTGGACGGAGGCGCGGCCTTAAGGTACTAAAGAGCGTGTTGAGACCGTTACGGCCTGTCGCGCCGCAGCGTCAGCAGGGCCCGGTTCAGGGCTTTTTCAACATTTTTGCTTAAAAAACGGTTTGTTATCAACCTCCAGGGTGTTTTTTAATTGTAAAACCAAAAAATACCCTGACGGAACGATGCGAAGCATCGCGCCAGCCGCGAAATCGAAGCAGACGGAGTTTATTCCCGCCACAACGACGATTTCAAGCCTAGAACAGTTCAACTTTGAAATGTTACAAACCTCAAATACCAAATGCTGTCATTGGAACCAAAAGGCAAAAACACATTCCCTTCATAAATGCGCAAAATCTAAGACGATTTTGCGAAAGGCACGCGCTGCTTGACCGCG